>QIAL01000348.1:0-10401 GCA_003225535.1 Acidobacteriota bacterium
GGCGGCCCTCCTTAATAATTCTTTTCCGAACATCGTTGATCCGCTTCCAACCAGGTTCCCACGAGAAACTTCTGGCCGACGCCACCCACCGTTGCCGTGCTTCTATCCGCACTCTGAATGGGCCGCTTCTGGGCCCGGTGCACTTTGGGGTCCGATCTAAGTCCCAGGTCCATCACCACCGTGACGGACCTGGGGATTGTTGGGGGCTGCCATCTAACCTGCGGTCTTGTGGACCACGCGCTTATACGCAGTCACCCGAACAAGGCGGTGGATGTCGTTGCTTACCGAACTTTCTCGATAGCTATTGGTTTTCGCGCCATCAACGCATGTCTGCTCCCTGGTCTTGCCTGGTGCAGCAATCGCTCCGGCTCGTTCTCGGATCTTGTTGACCTTAGCCTGCTAGGCAGCCGCCGCTTGCACGGTCGCTGATATGCCGTGGCGCAGCGGCTCATACACCTCTCCCGTCACCCAGAGCCGGTGCAATAACACCGCCAACTTGCGCGCCACTGCTACCGCCGCTCTCTTCTTCGCATTCTTCCCGCCTCGTTCGCATAGCCGCAGTCCATACCGCCGTAAATCCGTGTCGGGTCCGAACGGCCCTAAGATATACTGCGCGCTCCCTACCAGCAGCCGGCGCACCATCGTGTCCCCCGCCTTGTTGATTCCCAATTGCGGCTGGCTGTCCCCGGAGTCTTCCTGCTGCGGCACTAATCCCAGATACGGCCCCACATCCCGACTCTTCACGAATCGTTTCGGATTCTCCAAGGTCAAGACGTAGGCCAGCGACGTGATCGGCCCCACCCCTTTCACCTGCCGCAACAAAGCCGTATGCCCATACTTCTCGCTGGCTAGCTTCTCAATCTTCTCGTCATACCCCTTGATGCAATCACTCAGCGCGGCCGTCATATGCACCACCGGCAGCAGGGCTTCGCGTATCTCGGCGGGAACTGTCTCCTCTACCTTTTGTGCAAAGCTCGGGCTGGAACACTTGGCGAGCCGTGTGCCCATACTCTTCACCAGTCCTCGCGTGGCGTTGATGAGCTCCGTCCTCGCCGCCACCAACGCATCCCGGGCGCGTAGCATCACCAGGTCCTGCCGCACTTCCGCACTCCGGTGCTGCATCGGATGTAACGACTGCGGATCCACGCGTCCCAACCGGGCTAACTTGTTCGCATCGATCCGATCATTCTTCCGCTTGCGACCCTTCGACCTCTCCATCAACCGTGGGTTAGCTACCAACACTTCGTGCCCGCAACTGCAGATGACTTCCCGCACCCAAGCCGAGTGTGTCCCCACTTCCACCACTACGCGCGCCGCATTCAATGCCTGAAAGAACTCTGCAATGTCCTGCTGTGTCGTCCGCAACTGTCCTTCCGCCAGCGTTTCTCCCTCCAGATCCAAAATGCAGTACTGGCTCCACCGGTCCCCCAGATCCACTCCCACCGTCAAACGGTCGAGATTGGGGCGAAGCCCACGTCCCTGATGCTCCTCTCGCGTGCTCGCTGCTACACCCTTCGGATCCAGCTTTTCCCTTAGTTTCCTCACCAACTCCGCCAGCACTTCCTTCGGATCCAGTTGCGCCGGCCCCCGCGACTTCGCCCGCTTCGATGTCGGTTCACTCTTCCTGGGAGAATTGCTATGCTTCTTCAAGGTCGATCTCCTTATCCACTGTGATTGCACCTTAGAGTGCGTTGATCAACGGTAGCTTAACGCCATCCGTGATCGGGGATCGACCTTCTCATCCCAGCTAACTTAAGAATTCCCTCCGGTTTGCCCGTGATGGGGAACTATCCAAGCGCTCGCTTTTTCCATCGTCACAGATTCAGGCATTACCCGACGATTACCTCCGCTCCCCTCGATATACACTGGATTGCAGTCGGGCCACCCGCGGCGGCTCAACGGATGGAAGGCATAGTCTCACAATTCGCTGGCCTCTACCGCGAGTGGGCACCGCACGCGTGGCTGCGTGGGCACGTCCGCTGCCTGTGGATCAATGACCTTTCGGGATCGCGCAGCGAATGTCTGCAGGTTGTGCCCGACGGCTGCGTCGATATCGTCTGGACCGGCGAAACACTCTGCATCGCTGGCCCCGACACCAGGCCCATTCTCGCTCACATGCCGTGCGGCGCGATCGTTGTTGGAGTGCGCTTCCATCCCGGGGCGGCCTCTGCGTGGCTGGGGCAGCCGCTGGATGAGATCGTGAATGTTCGAGTACCTCTTGCCGAGTTCTGGGGGGACGATGCGACACGCCTCCTCGATCGAGCGGCAGCAGGTCGCAGTGCGAAACAACTGGCCGAGGACCTCGAAGCCTTTCTCCTCGGCAGACTGGCCGCCGTCGGTCTCGCCGACCCGCAGATCGCGTTCCTGCGACGGGCTGCAGGCGACAACTGCATGCCGGCGGGACGCAGGCTCGATCAGTTGGCGGCACATGTGGGCTTGAGCGAGCGAACCCTGCGCCGGCGGTGCCTGGATGCCTTCGGCTACGGATTCAAGACGCTGGACCGCGTGCTCCGCTTCCAGCGGTTCTTCCAGCTTGCGGTGCGACCCGAAAACCAAAACCTGGCCGACATGGCCGCGCGCGCAGGCTACGCCGACCAGTCGCATATGACCCGCGAAGTCCGGCGGATTAGCGGCATAACCGCGGGCGAATTCGTCGCTCAGGCCCGGGGCCGATTGGCCGATTCGTTCAAGACAGTCGTGGCTGTAGACGTGTAGCGTCTCGGCATGAGGAGACTGCGGAGAATCGTGCATCGCACCATCGCGATGGGATTACTGAGCTGCGCCTTCGGCAGCCGGATTGCTATCGGCGCCGGCACCCAAACCGTCACGGTCGAGTCGCGCACCATCACTGTGCGCATCGACCGGCCGTTCGACAAGGTGTATGAGTTTCTCGTCGATCCTGCCAACTGGAACCAGTGGGCGTCCGGCCTGGGCAAGAACATCCGGCGCTCACAGGACGGCTGGATCGCTGACTCGGTCGGTGGAGTCGCCAGGATACAATTCACGGCGCGGAACAGCTTTGGCGTCCTCGACCATACCGTCCTACGCGCCTCCGGCCAGCGCGTTTACGTCCCCATGCGATTGCTCGAAAACGGCAGCGGGTGCGAACTGCTGTTTACTCTGTTTCGCGAGCCCAGCATATCCGACGCGCAGTTCGCGTCCGATGCCGCATTTGTGGAGCAGGACCTGAACGGGGTGAAGAGGCTGCTCGAAAAATGAGACGGCATCCGCCGCTCGTGCCATCGCGGGGGCCATGCTTCTGTCCCTCGCGGTGCAGAGAATTACGCCGAATTCCCCGCGAGAGCGGGCGTGCTGGCAAGCTCTCGGCCACGGCGTAGACACAAGTATCGGCGGGGGCTTTCGTAGGGCGCAATGTCCGAATTGTGCAATACACAGATCAAACCTCTGCCTACACTTCACTCAGGCTTTTCTTCTCAAGGAGGGAACCAGGTGGCGGCGAAGCTCTTACTTTGTTGTGTATTGCAGACGATGTTGTTGTGCTGTGTCAATGAATGCAGCGCTCTAGACAAACAGTCAACAATGCTCAGTCGCGAGGCATTTGCAAGGGCTGAAGTTTCAATTAGCGAGACTGCCCGGCCCCTTGAGCGGGCTCTGTTCGCTTTTTATTTCACAAACGGCAGCCGTGATGCGGTTATTGCGGAATTGGCAAAATTCCAAAACAATGACGGAGGATTCGCTTCCTGCCTGGAGAGTGACACGCGCTGGTGCGGCTCTTCTCCTCTCGGAGCGATGAAGGCCCTGGGTATTCTTACCGATTTAGGGGTGCCGGCAAGTGAGCCGCATGTCAAGGCGGTTATCCGATATCTGCTGGCAAGTTTCGATGATCAACACGGCATGTGGCATGCTCTACCCAAAGAAGCAAATACGGCGCCACACGCTTCCTGGTGGGAGGTCCGAGAGGATACGGGAAAGTGCGAAGTGGAAAGTCCACTGTTTCCGACGGCGGCGCTCGCGGGATACTTGCGGAACTACGCGGCATTGTTGCCGCCGGGATTCCTGAAGCGCATCACCGAGTCGTCCCTGACTCACCTGGCCGACGCGCCGGTACACATGCAGATGCCGGATATCGAATCTCTCATCGAACTCGTGCGTTTGTTGCCACCCGGCCAAAGCGCTGACGCCGTCCGCAAACTCAAAAGTGTGTTGGCCGTGGTTGTGGTGCAGGATCCCAAACAATGGAGCAGTTACAACGTCAAACCGCTCACTTTCGTTCACAGCCCGCAGTCGCCGTTTTATCCGGAAATGGAAAAAGCGATTGGTCCCAATCTGGACTACATCATCTCCACACAGAAATCCGATGGCGGTTGGGGACTTACCTGGTCGTGGGAAGACCGCAATCCCGCCGCCTGGAAACTGGCTGAAAAAGAGTGGCGAGGCGTGGTGTCTCTGGAAGACCTGAAACCAGATGGGTCACGAAAATAGAAGGAATGCGTGCCTCACGGTTGGACGGCGGCCGTTAAACGCACCCCTCGCCCACTTCGCTCCAGCAACGACTGCCCAAGCTCGCTTCAAGCTTGGCAATCTGCTGAGGCTGCAGAATTGGTCACATGAAGGGCCGATGCTGCGGCGTTGAACGATCCGTGAAGAATTCGCAGCGTCCGAAACTCAATATGTAGTAAGTCTTTCTTTCACAAAACACCTCTCGGACCATCATTAACTACCAGGGGATTCAGTCGAAAACTAGCGGCGTGGCTCGAACCGAACCGGAGTCACTGGCCGTATCGTCGGCTACTCGGCAATCACCGCCCAGAAACTGGCGGAGAGAGTTCAAATCCGCTTAAGTTAGGCGCGTATGGCGGGAGGCCCCCACCACAGCCGCCGAGACGGCGGCGGTACTTCCTCGCCGGCACCTACGCTTATTACTGCTCAAGCATCGAGACGTTGGCGCTAGCGCTATGAACGTTGAGCGCCAGATGCTTTCCGTCACGGGATGGAATCGCCCAGCCCACCGTCGCATTTTTGGGGCGCCACACGACACGGACATTTCCCTGTAGATCAATTCGCAGGAGCGCGTTTTCCTTTTCGCCGGGAGTCGCCGCCCACAGGCTCTTGCTGTCCGACGCCCAATCGAGGCCCGCAATTCCCGGCCAACCGCGAATGTTCAACGACCTCTCGGGTGCGCCATCCAGAGAAACAAGTCGGATTCGCGGTTCGTCACTGCCCCACTTCCCTTTCGCGATGGCGAGCGTGGTCCCGTCCGGCGACAAGCTCCAGTTGTAGGCTTGGGCGAGTTCGTCCCTGATCTGGAGAATTTGCGTTCCGTTTCCGCGGACCGAATCGAATCGGAAAAACGTCAGGGCAGCGTCGGTGATTACGCTGTACACGCAAGCGGTGGCGGGCGCGCGTGCACATTGAAGGTTCGTGATCCACTTGGCTCTGGCGACCTCCCGGGCTGGGCCTCCTGTCAGCGGCATCGACATCAGAGGAACTTCAAAATGTGGGTCAGCCCACGAGGGATTCGCCAGGTAAAGGAGTTGAGTTCCGTCCGGACTCAAGCGGGGACCCATCAACTGCTGACTTCCAGACAGCAGCAACTCAGGCATCGCCTGATCGATGGATTGTTTGTAGATACAAAAGGTGCCCGTGCGATCGGAGATGAAAATCACCGACTTATTGTCGGTCGTCCAGTCAAAGGGCAGGTCCTGACGGTCATCAAGCGTGAGACGCTGAGGCTCCTCCAGAGCACCCGAAGCTTGCAGCTTCGCAACATAGACATCCGGCTGTGGAACACCCTTCACGTATGCGATGCGCTTGCCGTCAGCGGAGGCACTAATGCTAAACACCTCTCCTTGATCGTTTGTCAGGCGCACTGGGGAGCCACTCGGTTTCATTTCCGCGTTGAGTCGAGTAGACCAGAGGTTCGAGTCCGCCTGGTGGGGTCGGGGCTCCTCGAGGGTATAGATCAAGTGTCCGTCTGGAGCCCACATCATAGGAGCATTGAGCCCGGTCAGGGACAGAACAACGGTAGGGCGCACGCTTCCACCGGCTTGCGAGGAAGAGCTCACATCGGCAGCCGCAATCGTGCCCTTTGTGCCGTATCCATACGTGTATTTCGCAGTGGTGTAGGCGATCTTCTTGCCGTCGGGTGACCAACTGATGGTGCCAAACAGGTCACCGTCCTCGCCCAGAAGTTCCCGCGGTGGATCTCCATTCAGTCCCGCGAGCCAGATCCTCTGGTGCAAAGGCTGACCCGCCACGAAAGCGATCTGCTTCCCGTTCGGCGAGATCGCGAGGTGAGAGCCATCATCGATAAGTTTGCGGGCATTGCCACCGAGGACAGAAATATCCCAAAGGCTCGGTCTGCGATTGGCTCCGGCCAGGGCAACCACCATGTGATCGCTATCAGGAGACCAGCTGATGGAGGTTGCTGTCATGTCTTCCGGCAAAGTGATGGGATGCGTTTCGCCCGTATCGATCTGGCGGAGATAGAAGCCAGTCTCATCGGAAAACGCCAAGTGACGACCGTCGCGTGAAATGGCGGCGGTGCGAACCGGATCGCCGGCCGGATTTGCCGTGAGCGGCGTGATACGACCCGGCGCGGGCGGATGCGGCGCCAGGAAAAAGCCCACCGCGAGTCCAATCAGGACGAGGGCTACTGCAGCGATGGCGCCGACAATCCACCAATGATGGCGGCGAGGGGCTGTGATCGGCACGACCGCGGCCAACTCTCCTCTGCCAGCGTGGTCTCCATTCGCCCCGCTCACGGGCGCCACGAACCGGTATCCACGGCGCGCCACAGTCTCTACAAACGTGGGATTCTCGGCGGAATCTCCCAGGGCGTCCCGGAGGCGCCGGATGGCGGCATTCAGGCTGTGGTCGAAGTCGACATAGGTATCTGCAGGCCAGAGGCGGTTGCGCAATTCTTCCCGGGTGACGACCTGGCCAGGACGGTCCAGCAGCTCGGCGAGTACTTGAAACGGCTGCTCTTGCAGCTTGACCTTGGACCCACTGCGGCGGAGCTCTCCCGCGCGCAGATCGAGTTCAAAAACTCCGAAACGGCGCGTCGAAGAATTATCATTGCCGTTTGTGCTCCCCACAGCCGGCAAGTTCAGCATTCTGATAGCTCGATTCCCCATGTCATCCCACTGTGTAAATGTTTGACGCGCCAGCGCTTAGCTTGTCACCCACGTTTCATCCGGCGGTTATAGGCAGGGCATTGAGGCACCCATCCCGCTCGACCACCTTGGTGGAGATACGGAGGGTGGGGCGATGGGGTTCACCAGTGGCTGGGGATTGGCTTTGGGAAGTGTTTTGTTATGGGGCAGCGTGGCCGCCGCACAGGATAGAAACTCGGGGATAACAGTCCTGGTAAACGACAGTGCCGGTGTGAAGCCGTCGGTCCTGAGAAAAGCGGAACGGGAAGCAAGACAACTGTTCGATGCTGCCGGCATTGAGATTCAATGGGTGAACTGCGCGGAGAAGGATGAATGCCGGCACATGCTCGGGCCTAAAGAATTCGTGCTTCACATCGTACATGGAGGCCGGACCCGGAGCGATTTCGTTTTTGGCGAGGCCTTTCTGGGAGAAGATGGGCGTGGCCAATATTGTGATATCTTCTTCGACCGGCTCCAACAAACACAAGGAGACGTTAACCTCGCGCTATTGTTAGGTGCGGTCTCGGCACACGAACTGGGTCACCTGCTGTTAGGCTCCCATTCTCACTCGGGAATCGGAATTATGGAGCCGAGGTGGAGGCAAGAGGATCTGCGCAACGTTGGGATGGGGAGGCTCTTGTTCACACCCGAGCAAGCCCGATCGATGAGAAACCGGATCAGCGCTGCGCCCGTCCGAGTGACCATGTCGGGAAATCTGTACTGGCGAACCGGGGATCGCTTTCATACCTTCAGGCGGGAAGGATTTTGGGCTGAACGCTTCTAGTTCCAAGAGGCTCCCCTGGCACGAGCCTTTGTTACACGTCGTGAGAACGATGGGAAGCGTTCTGACAGATCTGTCAGTTCGACACTACTATTCTCCTCGCAGGACATGCATTGGATCAGTAGCAGCGGCATTCCTTGCTGGAAGTAGCGAAGCCAGCAAAGCAGCGACGATGAGAATGGCCATCCCCGACCCGATCACCACGGGATCAGCGGGACTGGTTTCATAGAGCAGGCTGCGCACCCACCGCGTGGCTAGCGCGGCCCCCAGAAGACCCATCGCCATTCCACCCGCCATGGGATAGGACGCGTCCATCAACACTTGGTGAACGAGTTTCGATCTGCTCGATCCGAGTGCAATACGAATACCGAACTCTTGGGCTCGCAGCGAAACAGAATAGGCGAGGACGCCGTAAATGCCGAGTACCGCCAGCAGCAAGGCCGCGCCTCCAAAGCTGGACAGAATGATGGTCTGAAATTTTTCGGTGGCCACAGATTCGTTCACCTGGGCGTCCAATGAAATCACAGTCGGAATTGAAATGTCGTTATCAACGCTCCAGATGGTTTGACGCATTTCCGGGCCGAGACCCTGGATCGTCTGGGAGCTACGCACCAGGAACACCGGCGTTGCCGGCGGAAAATCCCAATACGGCAAATAGTAGACGGCGACGTCGCGCTTCAAATCGCTGATGCGTGCATCTGCGGTTACGCCCACAACGGTATAGACGCGGCCCCAGTGGCGGATGCTGCGGCCCAGCGGATTTTCGTCGGGCCATACAGCCCTTGCAGTTTTTTCAGAGACGATGACAACGCGTGGGTTCTTGCGATCCTCCTCGCTGAAATCGCGCCCTGCAATGAGGGGAATCCGCATGGTGGAAAGATATCCGGGACTAATGAATCGTCGATTCGCCATGGGCACCTGTCCCTCTGGGACGGGGTGATCCACCCTATGGATGCCATCCACGTTCGTATCCCCGGTCAGGGGAATTACGCTGGTAGCCGCAACGGATTGCACGCCGGGCAAGGCACGCAGCTTGTCGAGGGTTCGATCGATCATCTCATCGCGGGCCAGGCTGCCCGGATCGGCTCCCGGATTGTCCGGGATCCCTTCGCCGCTTGAATATCTGGAACTGCTCAAATCGGCCCTGGCTACGGAGACGGATTGCGAATTGAAGGCGCGATCTTGCGTCAGCAAATGTGAAAAGCTCCGCGTGATCAGACCGGTCACGATCAGCAGCGTGATGCTGCACGCAACCTCGATGGCGACAAGCATCTTACGGGTATGTGCTGCCTGTTTACTGCTTGAAAGACGGATGGAACTGGCTTGCAGTGCGCTTTGTGGCATCACGCGAAAAGACCGGAGAGCTGGAAGAACTCCGAATCCCAGCGACGTTACGATCGACAGCCCAAGTGCGAAGACAAGCATGGGCGCGCTGAGATGGACCTCATTCAAACGGGGTAGAACCGCCGCGATCCTGACAAACAGTTTCTCTCCCAAATCGGCGAATAAGATTCCGCCCACACCGCCGCCCAATCCCAGGAGCAGATTTTCGGCGAGGACGCCTTGGAACAGCCGCCGCCGTCCTGCGCCAAGGGCCGCGCGAAGAGCCATCTCGTGCTGGCGGGCCACGCTTCGTGCCAGTTGCAGGTTCGCAAGATTCACACATGCCATGAGGAGGACGCTCCCGACCGCAGCCAGCAGCAGCCACAGAGGCTTACTGACGTTTCCACTAATCTCCTCGGAAAATGGCAGGACCACGACTCCCAGGTGGATGGCGAGATGATCGGCGGCAGCGGTGGCCTTCTCGATTCCATCCAGTTCGCTTTGGGCCTGCTGCATTGAGACGCCGGGCTTGAGACGCGCGACGACGAGAAAGTTGAAGTCTCCGTCGTTCGCGGTCAACTCCTCCGGGTCCGGCGCCAGAGGCTTGTAGATTTCATAGCGATCGGTTGATCCGTAGGTCGCCTGGCCGGGCATGACAGACATCACAGGAAAACGGAACGCCTTAGGCATCACACCGACAATGGTTTTCGGTTCCCCACTGACCCGCAGATTCGTCCCGATGACCGATGGATCGCCGTGAAAGAGACGCTGCCATGCACCCCAGGTAAGAATGACTTCTTGGTCCCGTCCGCTCTGGGCCTCTTCCGGCATGAAGACACGACCTATTAAGGGCGTCACTCCCAACACTGAGAAAAAATTAGGTGAGACTGCCAATCCCTCAGTCATCTGCGGATGGTCGACGCCCGCTGATACGCTGAATCCGGCAGTCTGGACTATCGCTGCGTCCTGGATCGAGGTCGCTCGGCTTTTCAGATTCAGATAGTGCCGATAGTTGTCGGGCAGGAGCGGCTCCGCCTGTTGGATCTCCTGGATGGTCTCCCGCCAAACCACAATCTGCCCCGGATCACGGAACGGGTAAGGGCGTAAGAGGACCGTATTCACCACGCTGAAAACCGCGGTGACCGCGCCCACCCCCAGAGCAATGGTGAGCAATGCGGTGAG
>QIAL01000348.1:10609-20306 GCA_003225535.1 Acidobacteriota bacterium
TTCAGTGACGAAACAAACGCCGCAACAGCGATCATGTCATCCAACGACAGCTTCGCAACCTGTCGGCGCATTTGCAATGACAGGGCTCCGGAGCGCGCACCGGACTTCATATCAAACAACTGGCGGACGATATAGCTGGGCGAGCGTCCGGCGATCGGGGGGACATTTCCGCTTCCGCGGAGGTCGGGACCGTGACACTTGGCGCAGGGGGACATCTTGCCAGCGCCTCCGGTGGAGGCCAGCCGCTCTCCCCGCTTGAGGCTGCCTTCGGGGACGTATGCTACGAACCCTGACGCGTCGTCGCGCAACTCCGTGCGTTCCAAGTCTTCCGGCATTTCAATGATGCGCTGTCCAATGGGCTCGGTGGCAGCAGGCGTATCCGCAACCAGCATCCATCCGGCGACGTGCGTCTTGGGGACGGTGCTGGTTTCCACAACGCGGATCCAGGGATTGCGCTCCAGCTTAGAAAAATATTCTGCCGCGACGGCGGTCTCCTGGCTCGTCGCCTTGGTCTCACGGGAGATCATGTTTGCCACCGGCAGATGTCGAGGCTCGGAACTCCTGCGAGCACCGCTACGAAAGTCGGTCATCTGGCGAATGACGTAGGACGCTGGCAATCCGGCGAGGCTGGAGTTCTCCGGGCGCCCCATGCCGTTGGGCAGGTGACAATAACCGCAAGCGTAGACATCGGGCTTTCTACCGTGGGCCACGATGTCGGGCATCGGCGGGTGGACCGAGGGATGCCAGTCGGGGGGATTGAAGAGATCTTGTGTTTCGGCGGTTGTGAACGCTGCGCTGCTGTTGGGAACGTGGCGGGGCTGGTCGTCGGGCTTCACAGGATCGGTTGTAGCTGGGTTGATGCAGAACGCCCAATACGGCGTGGCCTGGTTGGGGGTGTCGGCTAGGACGATGAAGGCAACGATAAGCAGGAAAAAGAAGACCAATAGTAACGGACGGGGATGGGGCATGCAGATAATGTAATGGTTCAGCCGGTATGGACCAAAATGTAGCCCCGGACGCCTCGTCCGGGGTTGCGCGCGGAAGCGCGCAATGGAGACTGACGGTCGTGTGATAAGAGCCGAGCCTAACGACGCTGCCGACACGCTCGCGTCGCTCGCGGGGCGGACGAGGCGTCCGCCCCTACACAATCTTAGTGGGAGGTGGCTTCGTCGATCAGGGGGCGCAGAGAATCTACTGAAACTCCAAGCGTGCCGCCGGAGAAGCCGTCCATGTAGGCGGAATTCACGCCGATGACTTCTCCCTTGGAATTGAAGACCGGGCCGCCGCTGCCGCCGTGGGCAGTGGGGGCGTCATAGATGAGCTTGTCGCCGACTACATCGCCGAGGTGGCCGCAGGTCGTTGAAGGGCGAATCAGTGACAGGGCGGCTAGTTCGCTGGCCGCGTTGATGTCGTTATGACGGTAGGCCAAGCGCTCGTAAATTCCGGAAGGAGACTTGGCGACCATTCCAGCGATGCCCATGGGATAACCGATCACGGTAACAAGCTGTCCGGGTGCGCCGGTTGACTTCGCGAGTGGCAGAACGGACAAGGCATGGACCGCTTTCGGATCTTCGGCTCGGACCACCGCGAGATCAGATGTTTTCGAGACTGAGGCAGGCGTTAGATTCACCGGCGTCGGAGAGCCTGGAAAAAAGATGACAAGGCTTTCGATGGTGCCGAGAGCGCCTTCGTCTATGAGTTTCTGCGCTTCGGAGTCGCCGTACCAGGGCTCAGCCACATGGCGGTTGGTGGCGATCAGGCCGTCACCGACGAGGAATCCGGTACCAGAAACGCGGGCGCGAATATTTGGATGACGATTCGGAAAGCCCACCTGATACACACCATAGATGTATCCGATGGAATTGCGGTAGCGGTTGAGCACAACGGCCGGCATCGATTGCTCTTGCCGGAGTTGATCGACCTCAGCAGTGAGTTCGTGCACCCGCTTCTGGAGGTCGTCGGGGGGAAGCCCCTGCGCGGCCATCGGCCCATAGTAATGGACCATGGCCACGGCTCCCACCAGCATCATCACGGCAAGAACGCCCTGAATCATCTGCTGCCAGCTGTCGCAAACAATGCTAGATTCCGGCTGGGGTTCGGTTTTGGCGGCAGGGTCGGGATGTTCGGGCGGGTTTTGGGTCTCGGCCATGAAGTTGGATGTGGCGCATGCTAGCCGATTTCAGGGGTTTTCCTGAGCACGGCAGCATGGACCGCTATCTTCGCCCGTTTCGTATTGTTCCGCTACGGTACTGAAGGGGATGTACGGGGGTTACGTTGGAATTGTGTGATGTAGCTCTGGCAGTGGCACGCTCGCTTTGCTCGCGGGGGACGAGGCGTCCGCCCCTACACTATCGCTGATCGATTCCCAGTAGCTTGGACATTTCTTCGTAGAGGAGTCCTTTACCTGGGCGGTAGGGTTGGAACCAATGACCGTCGATCACCAATTGCGGGATGGCACGCTTACCCGTGGCCCGGATAACCTCCTCGGCGGCACCGGGCGTGGTCTCGATGTCAATTTCTTTGAAAGGAATATTGTGCGTGGCCAGAAAGCGTTTGGTCGTCCGGCAGTCGGGACACCAGAAGGCGGTGTAGAGCGTAATCTCCATCAACAAGATTTAACCACAGTGGACCCAAGCTTCCACAGGGAGCTTATACCTTTTCCAGTTCGCGATGGGTGCGCTCGTTGACGACGTTCCCTGTATTCAGCGTTGTAGCAGGCTCGAACAGCAGGAACCAGCACTCTTCCTCGGCGACTGGCTTGTGCTCGACACCGCGAGGGACAACCACGAACTCGCCCTCTTCGATCCATTCATGGTGGTCGCGGTATTCCATGCGGAAGCGGCCTTTGACGACGAGGAACAACTCGTCTTCGTGATCGTGGTGGTGAAAGATGAACTCTCCCTTGATTTTGTCGAGTTTCACGCACTGGCCGTTGAGCTCGGCCGCGATGTAGGGCTTCCAGTATTCAGAGATATGGGAGAACTTCTCGGCAAGGTTGATCTTGGGCATGGCTTTCGGATTATTTCAGACGGCGAAAGGTCGCAAAGAAATTGAACATGTAGCGCGCGCGCGAAGCGTGCAATGACGATGTTGGCAGCAAGACGAATGTTGGGCGAACGACGCTGCAAGCACGCTCGCTTTGCTCGCGGGGCGGACGAGGCGTCCGCCCCTACACGAGCAGGTTAGAGTCCAGGGGTGCCGGCGTTGGCGTGTCCGGTGTGGAGCGTTAGGCGGACGCCGCGTTGGTTGTTGAGTTTCGTGGTTGTCGTCCAGTCTACGTCGTCGGTGCTGATAACGCCGCTTCCGCCGCCAACCATCCGGTAGGTGATACGGCTGTCGGAATAGCCGTATCCGCTCACCGACAGCACTGTACCGCTATTCAGAACGAACACCGGCATGCCTGGCGCGCTCTGGACATTGCTGGGCAACGTAGGAGTGCGCGTCATGTAGCTGGCGTAGCTGGCCTGCGGCGCTGACGATTCGCTTGCCGGACGTACGCTCAACTGCGGGCGATTGTTGCTCGCCTGCGAGTCTCCGAACAACTGGTTCTGCAGGCGTCCGAAGAAGTGCCATCCCGGGCCGTACGTCTGAGCCATCTGCGGGATCTGGACGTCATCCATGAGGCGAAGGCTCAGGACCGTCTCACCTTTCAGCGCCGGACGCGGTCCGCGCGCCGGTAACATGATTACCTTCCAAGGCCACAGCGGCGGAAGCATCCACTCGATCACGTCGCGCCGAGGATGTCCTTTGCCGTCGATCTTGCCCTGTTTGTCGACCTTGTACCCGCGTGTGGCGATGACTTTGGCCTCCAGCGGGAGATCGCCACTCGGAACACCGATGCGGTCAAACTGCAACTTCAAATATCCTTTGCCCCAGAAGTGGCCGGGATCCTTCTCTCCTTCGATATGGCCGACCAGATAACTTCCGCGCGGGAATGCCTGCTGGCCGAAGACGGTTACGCCGCGAAGGTGGCAGAGAACGGGGTCTCCAACATCAACTGTCGCCGACGAGAGATTGGGCTCATTCAGCGTACATTGCAAAAGAGTACCGGCGGGAACGACGACATCGCGCGCGCTGGCGCTCACAGTGAAAGTGAAAAGGGATATTGCCAGAAGGGCGAAGAGCAGCCTGTACTTCATACTTCACCTCGGTCGCACGCCCTTTGGTTCGGTCGGACTCCAGGGCTGAGCCGCGACTGTTCGGGGCATCTAATCACAGGTTTCAACCCGGGGTCAATCAGGAAGTTATCTCTAGGATCGGGGATGGGCAAGAAAACCGGGTGTTTCCGGCTACGGATTCATTGCCGCCTGAGGTTTTGGTTCTTCCAACCGCTTGAGGAAAGGAAAGAACGGAGACACTTCGAACGGTCGATTTTCCGACGCCGATTCGAGGAGAGGCGGTTTACTCTTCAGCATCTCGATCCGGTCCGACCATGGATCGACCTTAATCCGCGAACCCAGCGGCAAGGCCGCAATCTGATCGGGCTGGTTCGGTTCGAGACGTATGGAAGGGTTCGCGAGCGCTTGCATTCCGACTAAGTGACTGCTCCCGAAATCATTGCTGAATTGTGCTTGCAGCAAACCGGGCAATCGCTTGGAACGAGCCTCAAGCGCCTCCACGAAGAGTGGCACGCTGGCGGCTTTGTCTTTATACGGCGATTTCGAAAACAATTCCTGCCCTTTTCTGTCGGCGTCCGCTTCTTTCGCAGGGTCAAAACGGAAGTTGAGCCTGGCAAAGATTTCGAGATCCGAAACGGGCAAGCTGAACTGCGACGCGAATTCAGCGCCGAGGGAATGCTGCAAAACCACGTGAGCGAGTTCGTGCGCGAGCACCGCGGCCAGGGTTGCTTCATCGGGTAACACATCGAGAAGTCCCCGGCTGACAACGATCGTTCGACCTAAGACGAATGACTCCAAGGGCGTGGTGAGCAACACGCGACAGCGCACTCCGGCGAGATCAAGATTGTTCACGATCAACAGGTTGTTGACCACGGTCTCGAGGATGCGATCGACTTCGCCGTCGGGCGCCATCAGTCCGGCGACCTGCAACCGCTCCACGACATTGTCTTCCGGGGTATAGGTGGTTCCCCCCACGGTTAAATCGGGGCTCACGTTTTGCGAATCTTCGTGGCGATTGGGATCGGCTCCAGCGGGATTATCCGTCAGCGGCTTCGCATACTCGCGGTGGTCTCCTGCATGCTCCAGGTCATAACCCCAAACCCGAGTCTGCGCCTTAAACCAGAAACCGTGGCTGGAGGGATCGTTTGGGTCTGACTCCTGGGTGTAAACGTACGCAGGCATCCACATGATGCCGAGAGTATTCAGCCGCCAACTGTCGAAGTGAAATGAGCGTTTGGAATATGGTCTCGAGGTATACGTTCCGGTAAAGCGCACAATGTTGAAATTCTGATCCTCGGCCCAGATCCGGCCGACAAAGCCGCGATTCGCCGCCTTCTCCCGCGGACTCACATCGATGACCACGCAGCGCACGTCGCCGAGCGTTTCCCAGCGGACGAATTGGAACGCGTAGTTCTGACGGTCGAAGTGATCGAGATCTGGGAACACTGACTGCGCGAAGCCGCCTGCAGCGAAAGCGGCCGCACTCTTGGGCAGTTTCTTCTGTCTCTTGTGCTTCCTATGTCCCGTTTCAAATCCCCGGCTGGCTGGAGCGTTTCCAGTCAAATCCAGGCGGCTCAAGAAATAATGGTCGTCTCTGGGAGAGATCCGGCCTTCAGAGTCGTGCTTCTCTTCCTGTACGTACGTCTCGACGACCGGCTTGAAGTTGCGCATCAGTTTCGTGAGGCGGGATTCTTGCACGATGGCTGAATCCACAAACTCGTCAAAGGTTACGCCTTTGCGTGCGGGAGTTTGGGATGGGGACTGGAGCTTGTCCGTCGGCTGGAGCGCTGGAGTCCCGTCCTGAGCAGCAACAGGCCATGCGAGTGTTAACCCCAACAGCGCCTGGGCTAGCCCGAAGGATGTCCTGCGCACATACATGCAGAAGCTAGTTTAAATCGTTTGCGAAGAGGAGGTGGTTCTAGGAGGGCATGATATGGAAAAAGCAAAAGCCGGCAGCTTTGGGCTGATGACTGAATGTCGCATTGACGTCCATGTAGCCCCGGACGCCTCGTCCGGGGTTGCGCGCGAAGCGCGCAATGAGGATTGCTGGTAGTGAGACGAATGTTGGGACGAACGACGTTGCTCCGCGCTCGCTTTGCTCGCGGGGCGGACGAGGCGTCCGCCCCTACACAAGCTAGTTTTCGTACAACAGGACTCCTTCCGCCTTTTCGGAATCGACCGGGCGGTAGAAGAGCTTGTTGTCTTCCAGGAAGACCTCGATGAACGCGGGGCGCGTGGTGATGGTGCCCTGGATCAGCGCCTCGGACAGCGGATCTTCGATGTATTTCTGCAACGCTCTGCGTAACGGGCGAGCTCCGTAGCTGCGGTCGCTCAAGGTCTGGCTGAGGATCCAGCGCTTGGCTTCGTCCGCAACCGTGACCGTGATCGACTTCTGCGCCAGGTTCTGGTTGAGCTGATTGACCATGAGCTCAAGAATCTGGATGAGATCGGTCTCGTTCAGGGCGTTGAAGATGATGATCTCGTCGAGGCGGTTCAGGAACTCGGGGTTGAAGGTGCGCTTCACCTCGTTCTTGACCAACTCCTCGACTTTTTCGGCGATCGCATCTTCTTTCGTCGACGCGAAGCCCAGGCCTTCGCGCCTCTGCAGGTGCCGGGCTCCGATGTTCGACGTCATGATGATGATCGTGTTCTTGAAGTCGACCGTGTTGCCGAGTCCGTCGGTCAACTGGCCGTCTTCAAACACCTGCAGCAGGATGTTGAAAACATCCGGATGCGCCTTCTCGATTTCGTCGAGCAGGACGACCGAGTACGGAGCTCGCTTCACGCGTTCAGTGAGCTGTCCACCCTCTTCGTAGCCGACATATCCCGGAGGCGAGCCGATCAGCTTCGAGACCGAGTGCTTCTCCATGAACTCCGACATGTCGAAGCGGACCAGAGCCTTCTCCGTGCCAAACATAAATTGCGCCAGGGTGCGGGCAACTTCGGTCTTGCCGACGCCCGTGGGTCCGAGGAAGAGGAACGAGCCGATCGGCCGGTTCGGATTCTTCAGGCCAGCGCGCGACCGGCGGATGGCGCGAGCCAGGGCGCTGATCGACTTGTCTTGCGAGATGATCCGCTTGTGCAGCTCTTCTTCGATCCGGAGCAGCTTCTGCGTTTCTTCTTCCTTGATCGAGGTGATGGGCACGCCGGTCCACCGCGAGACGACATCTTCGATGTCCTCGCGGTTGACCACTCCAGTCGAAGATTCGTCGAGATGATACTTCTCGCGCAGGGCGCGCAGGTTCTCGCGCTCCTTGCGTTCTTCGTCGGAGTAAAAACGTGCCTTCTCGAACTCGTGATTCGCAATGGCGTTCTCCATGCGATGCACGATGAACTTGATGCGCTTCTGCACTTCCGTCAGCTCTTCGGGCAAAGAAGTCTGGCGCAGTTTGACGCGCGCTCCGGCTTCGTCGACCAGGTCGATGGCCTTGTCCGGAAGGAAGCGGTCCGGGATGTAGCGATTCGAATGCGAGACCGCGAAGTTGATGGCCTCGTCGGTATACGTGACGGCATGGAACTTCTCGTAGCGGTCTTTGATCCCGAACAGAATCTTGATTGCGTCGACCTCGTTCGGAGGCGGAACCTTGACGGCCTGGAATCGGCGTTCGAGCGAACGGTCTTTCTCGATCGACTTCCGGTATTCGCCCGGGGTCGTTGCACCAATGCACTGAATCTCCCCGCGAGACAACGCGGGTTTCAGGATGTTGGCGGCGTCGAGCGATCCTTCTGCGGAACCAGCCCCAACCAGAGTGTGCAGTTCGTCGATGAAGATGATGGAATTCTGCGACTCCATCAATTCCTTCATGATGGTCTTCAGTCGTTCTTCGAACTGGCCGCGGTACTTGGTACCGGCGACGATCAGCGAGAGATCGAGAGCCAGAATTCTCTTATCGGCCAGGAACGACGGAACTTCGCCGTCGGCAATACGCTGGGCCAGACCCTCTACAATTGCGGTCTTTCCGACCCCAGGCTCGCCGATCAGAACTGGATTGTTCTTTGTCCGGCGGCACAGAATCTGGATGACCCGGTCGACTTCTCCCTCGCGGCCGACTAGCGGATCGAGCTGGCTATCCATCGCGGCCTGGGTCAAATCCCGCGAAAACTCCGACAGCAGCGAACTTTCACGCTGCCGCTGCGGCTGAGCTTTCTCTTGAGTCGTGCGAGCGAGTTCTTCCCGAATCGTCGACAGCCGCAGGCCGCGTTCATGCAGGATCTCGGCGGCAAAGCACTTCTCTTCCCGCAACAGACCCAACAGCAGGTGTTCAGTGCCAATGTGGCGGTGGGACAACCGTTCCGCTTCTTCCGCCGCATAAGCCAGAACTCGTTTGCATTCATTGCTTAGCGGCAAGTCGACCGAGGTTGAAACCTTCTCGCGGATGGTGGTATGTCCCTCGATCTGCTTGCGGATCGATTCGACAGAGGCGTGGGAGCGCAGGAAACGATTGGTTAGGGCCTTGTCTTCACGCAGGAGTCCCAGAAGAAGGTGTTCGGTCTCGATATAAGGAGACCCGAACTGGCTGGCCTCGTAGCGTGCGAAAAAGATGACGCGTCTGGCTTTCTCCGTATAGCGTTCAAACATAATGCCCTTCCCCTTGACCTTCCTGGGTGGGGAGGATGTCTCCCGACCCTCTGAAAGCTGGACCTACCCTGTCCTACCTTATTCTATCCCCACAATTCTATTTCCACATTATGCAATCAAGAGGCCATGAAGCCCAAGCTGAGAAACAAGGTCCATGTCTTTGATCACGTTACCGAAGGAATTCCCTCGAACACCCTCGGTTCCCCACTGCAAAAGCATTCTCCTGCACTTTCTCGAACTAATGTTGCTGCTCCGCAACTCAGGGACTAAAGCCCCTCATTTTTTTCGCCTAACGCGGCCCTGAAGGGCCGCTCTTTCCACCCTTCGTCCCACCTCGTTACACCAGGAGCGACTCCGGCGAAATCTCCTCCACGCGCCCTCGTTGCAACCGCAGTATACGGTGACAACGTTTGGCGAACGACAAATTATGCGTAGCGATCAGGGAGGTGAGTTGGTGCTCGCGATGTAGTCGCGCAATCAAAGCAAAAACGGCTTCCGCAGTCTGTCCGTCCAAGTCTCCCGTAGGCTCATCAGCGAGCAAAAGCTTGGGACCAGTGATGAGCGCACGGGCAAGAGCAACTCTTTGCTGCTCACCGCCGGAAAGTTCTCCGGAACGATGATGCGCACGCTGCTCCAGTCCGACCTCACGCAGCCAGCGTGAAGCTAACGGCTCTACCTGCTGCCATGTCTGCCCCCGAAGCAGCAGCGGCATAGCAACGTTCTCCGCGGCCGTAAACTCCGGCAGCAAATAGTGAAACTGCCAAACGAAACCGGTTTCACGATTGCGAAAGTCTGCGGCTTCGTCGTGGGACAACGAATTCAATCGCAAGTTGGCGCAGTATACGTCACCTGCGGAAGCGCGATCAAGGGCGCTCAGGATGTGCAAAAGTGTACTCTTTCCTGCGCCCGATTCTCCCACGATGGCGAGCATCTCTCCTCGCTTCACCTCAAACGACAGATTCTCAAAGAGCACCAGATCCGATTCGCCGGACCGGAAAAC
>QIAL01000631.1 GCA_003225535.1 Acidobacteriota bacterium
AAAAGTCAGCAAAGATGCCATAAGTTTTACGGCCCAACAGCACGTCGTAGGGCCGGTCGAGGGTGCCCACCAAGCTCATGGTTGCGGCACCTCCCTTAGCATCCCGAAATTGAGTGATCCATCCGCCGAGATCGAACCCATCACTTGTGTCCTCCTGGGCGGCACCGGGTCCCTGCATGACGCCGTCGAGCGACACTCTTGCAGTTGCTATGATTTTCCTCATTCTCCCTCCGTTGGGCTGTTTTGCTCCGGTTCAAGCGGCGTATGCTCCGTAATCGTTGGCGGCCAGACCTTTCCGTTGCTTTCTTCGGATCTTCCGCCAGTGAGCTGCCGCACCTCGACCGAATAGTAAAACGGCCGCACCTCGACCGAGGCCCTACAGGCTATGGCAGCCTTGCGCCCCCACGCAAGTGCCGCGTTCAGATCGGCGGCTTTCAGCACCCAAAAACCGACTACGTGTTCCTTGGTCTCCGTGTACGGCCCGTCGCTGACGAGCAGGGTGCCATCGGACTGGGCCCGCAGCGACCTCGCACTACTGGCCGAGGAAAGACCGCCCACAAAAATCCTGCCACCGGCAGCCACCATTTCGTCATTGAGCACGTCGATCTCGCGGTGCATCGCTTCGGTTTCGAGTGAAGGGTCGTAGTTGTCGGGGCGGTAGATAGCAATCAAATACTCGCCACCGGGCAGCACGGCAGAAATAATCAACGCCGATGACGGACGATTTTCCGGTTCCTCCTCCAGGCAGCGCAGGATGACCATTTCCACAGCCGGATCGAGATCACGTACCAGAGTGGAAAGTCGGTGCGGCGTGCTCTCGCAGCGAACGCGCATAATCTCGTCCTGCGTATTGCCCTCAAATGCCGGCTTGCCGGTAAATAGTTCGTAGAGCACCAGTCCGAGCGCATAAATATCGCTGCGAGCTGTGACCTCTTTGCCAACAAGCTGCTCGGGTGCCATGTAGGCCGGAGTTCCGCTGCGCACGTCCTCAATCTCATGGGCTAGGCCCGCCAGGCCGAAGTCCATGATGAGCACTTCGCCTCGCGCATCGATCATGATATTTGAGGGCTTCAGATCTCTGTGCAACACACCCTTGTCGTGCGCCGCCGCCAGCCCGGCACAAATCTTGCGCGCGATCGCCAGAGCTTTATCGCAGGGGAGTCGGCCAATACGCCGCACCAGCGACGAGAGGTCTTCGCCGTCCACGTACTCCATGGACAGGAAAACTTGGTTGGCGGTCTCGCCGATGTCATAAACGCGACAAACGTTAGGATGCGAGATGCGGCGTGCGATGCGGACCTCGTTGCGGAAGCGCTCTAGCGTAGACTTGTCGATCATCGACTCGGGCAGGAACTTGAGCGCCACCGGCTGGCCCAGCGTGAGATCGTGCGCGCGAAACACCTCGCCCATGCCGCCGCGTCCGAGCATCGAAATGATGCGGTAGCGCTCCGCAATCAGAGTGCCGGGCGCGAAGCGCCCTTCGTCGAGTGAAGGATGCGATGCCGGCTGGGAGGAAGAAGATGTGCGTGGCGACGGATAAGTGGGTGCGTCCGCGGCGGCGACCGCCTCCATTGTCGAACCGTCAGCACCGGACGATTCTGCGGAACTCTTCCTCAACGGACTTCCGCACTGCGAGCAAAACGGCGTTGTGGGCTCTACCTCCGAGCCACACTGCTGGCATCGATCCATGTGCAACGGCTCCACAATCCTTTTGAAATATTACCTCGCCTTGAGAGCCTTGACACATGAGTGGCGCGAATACCCGGTCTACCGCCAGCACGCAGAGCAGCAGCGAATGCCTTATGCATGGCATCTTTCACGCGAAATCCAGATCTGCGAGAAGGCATACCAGCGAAGCAGAACCCAGGCCCGAGTTCTGACCGGTGACGAGTCTCAATGGTTCTGCTGAGAGTCTTTGAGCGCAGCGGCGGCATCTATGCCAAAGTAGCAAACGGAAGGCTCGCCAACTGCGCTCGGCGTGAATCGGGTTTCTCCACACTCCGGTTGGCGACCTACGAACCGCGAAATCTCATCGCCTGGCTTCGAAAGTCGGGAACGACCAAACAGTTCAGGCGAAGACGGGCTGACAAGACGAGAGCACTGGTCGCAACACAGATGGACACATTTTCTGGTTGGAGGGCGCGGTTCGGGGATGGCGGCATAACATCTACCCGGGGGCTAAGCGGCGCTCAGTTCAGGCGACTTCAGGCCCGTTCTGTTTTCTTGCTTTCGAGGTTAAACCCACCTGGCAGGACTTGAGTTGCGGAGAAAATGATACTTTTTGCAAGAAATATCACTCGTCTACGAAGCCCGAGTCACCGTGCCCATCGCGGTTTTCGGTCGATATCACCGAAGAACTGGCCAGCGCCAAGCTGCAAGTGATTGGGACTCAGCAGGTTTGGCCTTCGAGCCAACTCGCGCCACCGCATCGATTTCCTCCACCTCAAGGCGCCCGCTGCACGATTTCCTGCAAGAAAAAAGTTTTTGAAAAGCAGCACAACTCTGCTTGTACGCTGACTGCTATCACTTGGCTCAGATGTGGACTAGATCCGCCCGCCAACTTCGTCGGCAGCGTGTCCCGAAACACAGGTGCACGCGCTTTTTTGCAACGGGAGAGGAGGTATTCCGGAGGCGTCGAGACAAGTGCATGTAGAAGGATCTGCCCTCAGGACCAGCCCCCGGAAGGCAGCAGTATGGGCGAA
>QIAL01000349.1 GCA_003225535.1 Acidobacteriota bacterium
CGGACCAAGTATTGACGTAAAGAACGCCATTGGGTGCGACTACCATGTGACGCGCGTGACCAATATTGTCAGCAAACACCGTGGCGCAAAAGCCGGCGGGTAGCTTCAGCCCGCTGTCGTTACTGGGGCATGTTTGGCTTCCCAACCCTGCGCCAGCATTGAATCGGTTGCTGGCTCGCATCAAAGAAACGCCCGCGCAGATTGTAGCGAGCGCGACGAGGGCATACGAGAGAATCTTCTTCATTACTTCATTCCACCTGGCCGATGTTCATTGGAAGACCTGCATTCGCCTCGGAGAAACTGCTCGTCGAAAACACAAGGGGAGCAGCGGTCGTGAGAACAGAGAATAGACTCTTCTTGCAACTCCTCTCGCGACCGCTTCTCGAGTCGAGCTGCTTTTAGATCAGCAAATATACTTCCAATTCCAATCAGCAATCCGTCGGATGGTATACCGGGAATTATTGTGTCGACTCTAGTCTTGCGGGGTACCTGCAGCAGTCGCTTCCTTTGCCCAGGTACACACTGCATTCTTATCCTTTTCGGTGAGTCTCGCCTCTGGATGCATCGTGGTGTACTGCCACGGCGGCATCCTACCCGTCGATATAAGTCCGCAAATGGATTCCAATTTGTCTTGCCTTTGCCATTGCGAATAAGTGTCCCACTCCGAGAAATCCAACCTTTCCCTGCCTTCGCGCACGTGTTGCGCGATCCACGAGGAGACTGGTGGAACGTGGCTGTACCAGGGCCAGTCAGTGTGACTGGAGTGGCAGTCTCCGCAAGCGCGCACTAAGACTCGAAGGGGTTCTACATTCAACGAGATTGGCATCCCCTTTATTTTGGGTTCACTCGCAACCCGACGCGCGGTTCCCACTTGTCCAATAAGCAGGGCTGCAGCTGCCAACGCGGCAATGAATTTCAGCGTCCTCACACCTGAGTTGTCCGTGATCGCGAGATGATAGGTGTCTATGCAATTGGCATGCCCTTAGCACGGCCAGAACTCCTCAGATTGTCGGGAGAACTTACAGCCTGGACCGTGTTGCCACCGCGCAACACGATTGCTTCATTAGTTTGTGTTGCATCTTTCGATGTTGCGTCCTAAACGAGTTGACCGACCGGGCATGATCGCGTCAAAGCCGTCCTTATTTCGACACACCTGTCGATAGGGGGGCATGCCCGTCTCATGGTATCTGCTCGACAAGGGGTCAATAGAGTAACTCCACATGGTCTCGAAAGTGCTTCCGCCTAAGAGTCGGCTTATGCGTACGCGAATCTCAAACCGGGCAATCGCAACAATCCAGGTCATTGGTTGGATGGCAATCGTCGCTGTTATGGGGATGTTCTTGGCTGTCATCGGGGCAGGCATAACGGAATGCTTGGCAAGTCCACGCTGAATCGGCGGATCGAGCTTTTAATGCCGTCCCCGCCGGCACAGTTCTGCGAGCCAACAGCTGCCATCTCATCAACTCGCGCGATCGCAGTGTTTAAGACTTTAGGTGGCGAACTCATGCTTCAGACATCAGGACTCGCGACGTATGTGTTCATCAACAGCTCACGCTCTCAAGTGCCCGCGATAAAACCGTTCCTGGAATACAGTGGCACTTGGCATGCACAAAGTGGAGCACCGCAAATCACCGCGGACCTGAAGTAGCAGTAAGGAGGAACCGAGCCGTATGAAGTGTTCAGAAGGTTTTTCGTTGCTCTCACTAGCGGGCATGACTACGCTCGCTATGTTAATGGTAGTTCCCGGCGCGTCAGCACAGGGTACTCCCCAACCCGCACCCCCGCTCAATTTTCAACTCCCGGCGGGATATCAGATTCCGCCGGCCGATCAACAGTGCATTTTGTCAGGCCAGAGGCTCAACCTGCAATGCATCATTGCCAATGATCCAGACGCAAAGAGAATTCGGGCAGAGGAAGCTATGCTCGAGGCCCAGGCTTTGGCCGCGGCTAAGTCAGGAAAGCTGGATCCATACCATCAAGTCCAAACCCTGGGCGAGCTTGAGATCTTCGACCCCAAATTGGCCGTAAACAACAACAAAGCCTGCAGCTTTTGCCATGACCCGGCGGCGGGTTATGGAAACGGCATCTCGATCTTGAGCGTCTTCACGGGTGGAACGAATCCGGGATCGGTTCCCATCACAGTACACGGGGCATATCCCAACAACCGCATCGGGAAGCGGAACCCGCAGAGCTACACATACGCAACTTACTTTCCCCCTCTGCATTACAACCAAAGCCAGGCAGATTTTTACGGCGGCAACTTCTGGGATGGCCGGGCGACAGGATACAAGCTGCAAAACGCTGCGGCTAATCAGGCAGAAGGCCCGCCTTTGGATCCCGACGAAATGGCCAATCCAGATCCCGCTTGCGTGGTGTGGAAGCTCTCCCGGAGCAACTACAAGTTCTTCTTTGAGCAGATCTACGGGGTCGGCTCTCTGGAAATTACCTGGCCTTCAGACGTTCAGACGATATGCACAACGCCTATAGGTGCGGCTGTGCTTAACGGCAACCCGACTCCACTGCAGCTTAGCCCCACAGACCGCACTCTCGCCGGTAAGGACTTTGACGAGTTCGCCTACGCAATTGCCGCCTATGAGGGTTCCGACAGCGTCAGTCCCTTCACCTCGAAATTCGATTACTATCTCGCAGGGAAGGCAACTCTCACCACACAGGAACTGAACGGTTACGATTTGTTCCGCGGCAAAGGCAGTTGCAACACGTGCCATTTGGATGGAAGGTCAAGTACCCTTCTGGGCGGATCGGATACCGGCCAGGCTGCCAGCGTTCAGCCTCTGTTTACCGACACTACCTACAATAACCTCGGCATCCCCAAGAACGTAAAGCTCCCCTTTTATTCGGAGGACACTCCCGACCAATGGGGATTCAACAGCAACCCACTCGGCTTCGGTTTCACCGACGAGGGAATGGGATTATTCCTCGACGGCTTTGATGGAGTCCCTCCTAATTTGAGCTGGGGAGTACTGCTACCGCAGTTTGAAGGCAAGTTTCAAACTTCGACGGCACGAAACTCGGCGATGGTGCCCTACCCTGGGTTCGTGAAAGCTCACATGCACAACGGCTATCTCACGAGCTTGAAAGAGGTAGTCCACTTCTACAACACGCGTGATGTCTATCCCTATCCCGTGTTGTCTGGCAATTGTCCGCAAGGAACCGTAGAAAAGGTGACCTGTTGGCCGATGCCGGAGGATTCTAACAACGAAAACACCACGATTGGCAAGCTAGGCCTGTCGGATGAGGAAGAAAACGACATCGTCGCCTTCCTGCAAACTCTCGTGGACGGCTACAAGCCGTAACAACCCTTCGTTTCTCCCTGGTGGAGTGGATCATGCGCCTTGTGGTTCACTCCACCACTTTTATGGTTTGTTCACTAAATGACCGCCGTCTTACTAGAAACTCTACAGGAGCTTAGATATGACAACAGCAAAGCTGCGAATACTCACCATCGCGCTCATCGTTACCGTCATGGGCTCATTGCTTGTACGACCTCGCTCCGCTTACGCACGCCAAAATTCGGGCGTTGAACAGAACAGCGCCAGACCGACGATCGAATCCGTCAGTGACACGCTAGCTTTTATAAGTTGGACCACGCCCAATCCGGGCGGCACAATCTTGCACTACGCTGTCGTTCGCTACGGGAAAGACCCCAATCATCTTCAATTCACGGCAAAATCTCCGACCAGAATCAACCCAAGTCACAGTGAGATGGTGTTTCGGGTGCGCATCCAGGATCTGGAGCCCGGGACAACGTATTACTACCATGTGTCCTCGGAGCAGGCCAACGGCATTTCTGATCCAGCAACGAGCGGTGTGAACCAGTTCACGACACGCCGAGCCGATTGGATAAGTGCGAAGAAATAGGACAGTTGTGGACATCCAACGAACGACTCTCCAGCACTCAAACGAGAAGTGTTTTGCAGTGCGACTTGAAAGGAAACCAAGTTGTGAACAATCTACCGAATATTATTCCGATCGAGGACGTTATCTTGCCGGAAGCCGGAGGCGGAGGCAATGCGCGCAAAGGACGCGCGAGCATCCACGTCGCACTCATCGTCCTCCTTCTAACCTGTTTCGGCGCCGCCCAGACTCTCACCGGGTTGGTGAAAAATTCCACTACCGGCAAGCTATCTGTTGGAGACGAAGTCATCGTGTTTAGTCTGGGGCAGGGAATGAGAGAGTCGGGCCGGAGCAAGACAGACGCCATGGGCCGGTTCAGCTTCAAACTCGACGACGCCCAGACCCCGCACCTGATTCGCGCCATCCATGAGGGCGTCACTTATAACCGCATGGCCCCTCCAGGAACAACGTCTGTGGCCGTCGAAGTATACGACGTCGCCAAGAGAGTGGGAGGAATCGCAGTAGTTGCCGACATCATGCGTATCCAGGCGTCGAGAGGCGAGATTACCGTCACCAGGGACTTCGGAGTGCGGAACACTTCCAATCCGCCGCGTGCCCAGATCAATGAGCGCAACCTTGAGTTCTATATTCCCGATGGCGCGCATGTCGTCGAGAATTCCGGCACAGCGATCACCGAAGCTGGCATCCCTCTGAAGTCGGCACCTGTTCTTGAAGAAGAGAAGAATCGCTATTCGTTCAACTTTCCATTACGGCCGGGCGTGACGCGTTTCGAAGTGACGTACCAACTTCCTTACCGTGGTAGCGCAGATATTGATCCAAAGTCGATTTACCCCTTGGAGCATTTCTTGGTCATGCTGCCGAACTCCGTGCAGTTCAAGGCAGCCGCTAGTTCAGCCGGCTTCAAATTGATTCACTTTCCAAACGCACCCGACGCTACTGTGCAAGTGGCTTCAAACACGACGGATCGACAAAATCTTGCTTTTAACATTTCCGGCGAAGGCACGCTCGAAGTCGGCGGGCAGAGAGGTACTCAAGGCTCGGGCCAACGTGAAGAAAGCTCTGCTGGCGGCGCTACCGCTGCGCCTTCCAACAACCGTCCCGGCGGAGGTTTGGGCCCGCCAATCGATGCTCCCGATCCGCTGCAAAAATATCGGTGGTGGATTTTGGCCGGTTTTGCCGCACTTCTGATCGCCGGCGGCGTCTACATAGCACGGCGGCAACAGTCTACCAACCGTGCTCTAAAGAATCCGAGGGTGAACTCTCCCTTGACGCTTGCCACACAAACAGAAGGCAGCGATAAGTCAGGCGAGAAGCGGAGCATGGCGCCTAGCAGTACTGGGCTGATGGAAGGAATCCGGGAGGAACTGTTTCAGATTGAAATTGAGCACAAGAAGGGTCACATCTCCCAAGTCGAGTACCAAAAGGCGAAGGCAGTTCTCGACCGAACGCTGGTACGCGTGCTAAAACGCCAAGTGCAGAAAGCGTAGACTGCGACAAATTCTAGAGTTCCCACACGTCCACGGGGTATGCACCTTCCTTGAAGGCGACCGGAACCGCCTTGCTGGTCGTTAGTGTAGAGCGAGCCTCGAACCAGCGTAGCCAGCGACCACCAGGAGAAAGCTCACTATCACCAGCAGAACGACAATGGATACGAATGCCCAGGCAAACCTCATGGCGAATGCTTCAAGCTTCATATTGTTCGTGCGAATGAGCTCATTATCCGAGCCGTTATCTGCGACCCGCACCGAGGCGTACGCGGTCTCCGATAGTTGATTCACAGCAAATGATTTCGAGCCCACGGATAATCTCCTTTTGGTTCGCGCAGCCGTACCGGGAAGGGAATCGTAGAACAAGACTCACGGGCCGAAGCAGCCGCAGCATATGGTTCCTAAAGGCAGTTCTTTTCTAAAAAGGCCCGGCCCTGGATTGGAGGGCCGGGCCATCGCCTGAGAAGTCGAGAGTTGGAGCGTCGACGAGTCAGGACCTGCGCTACATGCCGCTCTGCTCAAAGACCAACGATTCTTTGTTATGACTGAAATCAATCTTTTTGAGCGTTCTCGCATTGGCGTTAGTTGTATCAGTCACGATGTCGTCTTCAGTCACAGTGGGGTCATTCGTCTTCAATGTTCCCGGCACGGTGGCGACAATCTTTCCATCGTGCACGAAGCTCACCTGTATCTCCGGGCCGGTCCCTTGCCACTTAACATCGTACTTGCCCGGTTTCAGCTGGGTGCCCCCGACTTGTACAGAATCCGGGATCTCCACCGAATGCCGATTGCTGTCTTTTGCAAATGCCCCCGTCGATGACATGAAAGCGAGGATGAATAAAAGGGTTGTGTACTTTATTTGTTTCATTCTTTGCGACTTCTCCTTTGTAACGTGACGAGGCCCGCACCATCTGCGATGATGCTGACTCAGTCAGTTTAGAAACTGTTTGCTATTGTCAGTAGATGCTGATCAACTGACTTAAGGTGCAACAGGGGAAGATCCTTAGGTTTAAATATCGGTAAATGTTCGTAGAGCATTAGTGCCGCATTATTCGACCTCATGCGGGTCTCAGACCGACGATCTGCAGGCCGGAGTCAGCGGGACCCAACCAATTCGGCAACCTCCGACAACTCTTCGAATTCTTCGTTGGTCAAACGCAGTGATGCCGCTGAAACATTCTGTTCCAAATGCTCAATTGAAGAAGTGCCGGGGATCGGCAACATGATCGGGGATCGCCGCAGCAGCCAGGCCAGCGCGATCTGTGTGGGGCTTGCACTGTGCGCGTTGGCAATCCGGTTCAGCACTGCTCCCGCAACCTTGCCGGCTCCGAGTGGGAACCAGGGAATATAGGCGAGACCGTTCCGCTGACAATAGTCGACGACATAATCCCATTCACGGTCGGCGAAGCTATAGCGATTCTGGACAGAAACGATCGGGACAAGTTTGCGAGCGCGCTCGATATGTTCCTGAGTAACGTTCGACAATGCAACGAATCGAATCTTCCCTTCGGTTCGCAGTTCAGCCAGTGTTTCCACCGAAGTATCGAAGGACACGACAGGATCGGGAACGTGCAACTGATAAACATCAATGCGGTCCAGCCGCAACCTCTTGAGGCTGCCCTCGACAGCTTTCCGAAGGTGAGAGGGAGTGGCATCGTGGGTCCATTGATTGGGACCTGGGCGATTCCACCCGCCTTTGGTAGCGATCACCAAGCCGCGCGGGTAGGGATACAGCGCTTCGGCAATCAGTTCCTCACTGACAAAAGGTCCATACGAATCCGCAGTATCGATGAAATTGACGTCGAGTTCGACAGCACGGCGCAGAACCGCAAGCGCTCCTTTGCGATCCTTTGGCGGACCCCAGATTCCTTCGCCTGTGAGGCGCATGGCTCCAAAGCCGAGACGATATACGGAAAGTTCGCCGCCGAGTGTTACCTCACCAGCCAACCTTGCAGAAATGTGTTTGCTGTTCATGATTCGATGGTCCTCGTTGACTATTTTCACTGGAGCAGTAGCAACTTGCTCACCACTTTGCGGGGGCCGGCCTGTGCAGGAAGAAATTGCCTGCATGGACGCAGCTGACTGCGATTCAACACTCGTGTCGAAATACGGACACTTTGAAGAGGAAATTGTTCCTCCGACTTGAGCGCAACGAATTCCAGCAGCGGATTGTGTCCTATCCCTCCTCGGTAACTTGGCACGCAGAATGCTGTTAGATCGAGAGAGGGAACCGAATGGTAAATCTCAAAGTAAATGGAATGGATCGCATTTTCGATGGCGATCCCGACACACCCCTGCTCTGGTACCTGCGTGACATCCTGGGGCTGACTGGCACGAAGTTCGGTTGCGGAATCGCGCTTTGCGGTGCCTGCACCGTCCATAAAAATGGCGAAGCGATTCGGTCGTGTGTCACGCCTATGAGCGCCGCCGTCGGCACCGAGATTCGCACGATCGAGGACCTTGGGGCAAATGGGCTGCATCCCGTTCAAGAGGCCTGGATGCAGGTGAACGTTCCGCAGTGCGGATATTGTCAGTCCGGACAGATCATGCAGGCGGTTTCGCTGCTAAAAAACGATCCGCACCCATCAGATCAGCAAATAGATGACGCGATGGCGGGCAACATCTGCCGCTGTGGTACTTACCAACGGATTCGGGCAGCGATCAAGCTTGCCGCAGAGAAAATCGCATGAGCCCAATCGAGAATGTAAGCCGGCGGCGGTTCCTCCAAGGAGTGTTTGGGGCAGGAGCACTGATCCTGGCCGTTCGATATCTTCCGCCGATACTGGTCCCTCAGCATGCGGCAGGCGCTCAAACCGATGCGGACCGCGCCACGCTCCACCCCAATGTCTTTGTCGGCATTCAGCAGGATGGGACCGTCTTTATCGTTGCTCACCGTTCGGAGATGGGCACTGTTATCAGGACATCCCTGCCGCTGGTAGTTGCGGACGAACTTGACGCCGACTGGAAGCGGGTGAAGGTCGACCAGGCCATTGGCGATAAGCGATACGGAGACCAAAACACAGACGGGTCGCAATCGGTAAGACGATTCTATGAAACCATGCGCGAGTGTGGTGCGGCAGCGCGATGGATGCTGATCCAGGCTGCGGTGCAGAAGTGGAACGTTCCTGTGTCGGAATGCTCCACAGAGATGCATACGGTACTTCATAAGGCGACGGGCCGGCGTGTGGGTTACGGTGAACTGGCCTCTGCGGCGGCGCGCCTTAGCGTACCAAACAGAGAACAGTTCCAGCTCAAGCAGCCTTCGGAGTGGCGGTACATCGGAAAGGGAATGACCAGCGTAGACCTAGCACTACTGTGCACCGGCAAGGCGATGTATGGAATGGATGCGCGGGTCGATGGCATGGTTTACGCTTCGGTTGAACATCCTCCCGTATTCGGCGGGAAGATAGCAATACTTGACGATCAGGACGCGCTCAAAGTTGCGGGAGTACACCAGACCATCAGGATCGATCCCTTCAAGCCTCCCGCTGCATTCCAACCTTTGGGCGGGGTCGCTGTCATTGCCGATAACACCTGGGCTGCATTCCAAGGACGCAAAAAGCTGAAAATAACCTGGGACAACGGCACGAATGAATCCTACGACTCAGTCGAATACAAGAAAACGCTTATTGAGACTGCGCACAAGCCAGGTAAGCTGATCCGCAGCGTGGGCGACACCGACAAGGAGTTTCCCGCGGGCAATCATGTATTTGAAGCCGATTACTACGTTCCACTTCTGGCGCATGCACCAATGGAACCGATGGTGGCGCTGGCGGAATTCAAGGACGGAAAAGTTACAGCCTGGGCGCCGACACAGAATCCACAGGCCGCGCAGGCAATTGTGGCGTCGGAACTTGGCATACCAGTTGAGAACGTGACTTGTCACGTTACATTACTGGGTGGCGGATTTGGAAGGAAATCGAAGCCTGACTACGTTGCGGAGGCCGCGGTCCTATCCAAGAAACTGGGCCGCTCCGTGAAGGTTGTATGGACCCGCGAGGACGATGTTAAGTTTGATTATTACAATGCGGTGGCTGCGATGTACATGAAGGCTGCGGTCGATGAAAAAGGTAAACCGACGGCGTGGTTACAGAGGTCGGTCTTTCCACCAATTACGTCCATTTTCGATGTAAACGCTGTCTATGGGGATCCGCCACACCTGGCTC
>QIAL01000632.1 GCA_003225535.1 Acidobacteriota bacterium
GCCCTCGACCGCCGCCATTTTCATTCCACTACGAATAATAGAATCCGCCACGGAGTCGAGCTCATGCATTTCAAGCGAGTACACGCCGTGATATCCGCTGATGGGCAGGCGATACGCCACCCGCAACTGCAGCAGAAATTTCCCCGGATCCACACGCACCCCCTGATAAGCCCGCGTAAACCCTCTCTGCAGGCCAGACTCCACGGTCCGCCGCAGCCATGATTTTCGCTCGTCTGCCATAGAATTCACCTTACCGCAGCGAGCCACAGAATGCCATCAGGAGAGGACCTCAGTTCTCAGTTCCGAGTCTCGCTGAGGTCCGAGGTCTGAAGTCTGAGGTTTGCCTCCCAAGCCCAGCAATTTCCCTGATCCCGCCACTCGCGACTCGGTACTCGGTACTCGAACGTGCTAGCATTCTCCTGACTCCATGCCCAGCGGAAAACTGCAAGTCATCCCTCTCGGCGGCCTTGGCGAGTTCGGCATGAACTGCATGGCCGTGCGCTGGGGCGATGACATCATCGTCATCGACGGCGGACTCATGTTCCCCGAAGCCGAACTTCTCGGCGTCGACATTGTTGTGCCCGACATTTCGTATCTGGTCGAAAACCGCCAGCGCGTGCGCGGCATTGTCCTCACGCACGGCCACGAAGACCACATCGGCGCCCTTCCCTGGATTCTCTCCGAACTCAACGTGCCGGTCTGGGGCACAGAGTTCACGCTCGCCTACGTCGAAGACAAACTCGACGAACACGGCTTGCTCGACGACGCCGACCTGCGCGAGATGCGCCCCAACGAGCGCTTCAAGGCCGGAGCTTTCACCATCCATCCGATCCGCGTCACGCACAGCCTGGTCGACTGTGTCGCGCTCGCCATCCATTGCCCGCTGGGCGTCATCATCCATACCGGCGATTTCAAAGTCGATCCCACGCCCACCGACAACAAACTCTTCGATCTGCATACCTTCGCGGAATACGGTAAAGAAGGCGTGCTGGCGCTGTTTCAGGATTCCACCAACGTCGAGCGCAAGGGATACACTCCCAGCGAGCGCGCCGTTCGCCGCAAATTCGACGAAGTCTTCGCGCACACCAAGCGCCGCCTGTTTATCTCTTGTTTTTCCAGTTCGATTCACCGCATCAACCTCGCCGTCGAACTCGCTCACGAGCACGGACGCAAAGTCGCGTTCCTCGGCCGCTCCATGAACAACTCAGCCGAGATCGCCGAGGACTTGGGTTATATCGAAATGCCGGAAGGCCTGGTCATCAATCCCGGCGAGATGAAGAATTTCCCGCCCGAGAAAGTCTGCGTACTGATCAGCGGAACGCAAGGCGAGCCCATGTCGGCCTTGAGCCGCGCGGCCGTCGACAATCACAAGCACGCCAAAATCGAAAAGGGAGACACGGTCGTCCTCTCAAGCCGCATCATCCCCGGCAACGAGAAAACCATCTACCGGATGATCGATCACCTCTTCCGCCGCGAAGCTCATGTCATTTACGAAGACGGCACCAGCCCGCCGGTCCACGTTTCAGGTCACGCCAGCCAGGAAGAGCTCAAGCTCATCATCAACCTGGTCAAACCGCGCTACTTCATTCCCATACACGGTGAGTACCGCCAACTGAAATTGCACGCAGAAATGGCCGCAGCCATGCGCGGATCGGTCGGCAAAGTCATGCTGATCGAAAGCGGAGACGTTCTCGAATTCGACGAACTCGGCGCCCGCAAAACCGGCAAGGTCAACGTGGGCCGCGTCTGCATCGATTCCGGCAACCGCACCGACGTGGTCGAAGACCTCATCATCAAAGACCGCCGCCACCTCAGCGAAGACGGCATCGTGCTGCCCATCATCGCCATCAACAAGTTGTCGGGAAAAGTCGAGACCACCCCAGAGATTGTCACCCGCGGCTTCAATGTCGGCGATGACGGATTCATGGACGGAGCCAGACGCATCGTCGAAGACACGCTGGCGTTTTCCAGCGAAGAAGAAAAAGCCGACTACGGCGTAATCAAAGAAAAAATCCGCGCCGACCTGAAACGCTACATCAACAAGCAAAGCCAAAAACGCCCGCTAATCATGCCAGTAATCCTGGAAATCTGATCATCCAAGATGCTCGCGTAGCGACAGCCGCCTCAGGGCATGTGGGGACGGGCGCTTTCGCCCGTCACCCCGAGAGCACACCCTCGACTTCTGTCATCCTGAGCGAAGCCATTTGTGCGAGCAAAGCGAGCGCAAATGCGCAGTCGAAGGATCCCTCCCCTCTGAACAGTTGCAGGAGATTCCGCCCCACCCGCCCCACTACCGCGGCCGCGTCCCAAACCCCGCTTCCTTCCACAACCGATCCCACTGCCAAACCCCCGGATACTGCGGCAGGCGATAACCCAACTGATGCGCCAGCATCAGTATCTGCCCCCGATGATGCGCCTCATGCGAAAACATGTAAGCGA
>QIAL01000633.1 GCA_003225535.1 Acidobacteriota bacterium
AAGCGCGGTCGCGAAGCACGCCTTCGAGGCCAAATCCATATTCAGCAGTTTGAATCTCCTGGCTGTATTTCTTGCTGACGGTGGTGATGTAGTCGGAGTAGGTCAGCGCGCCCTTCAGGAAGTTCACCTGGCCGAAGAATTCCATTTTCGACATGGTAAAGAGATCCCACGGGAGCATGAGCAAGGGCAAAGTCTCCGGCGGGAACAAGCCCTGATAGCCCATGTTGTGGATGGTGAAAACCGTGCCTACTTCTTTGAATGCCGGGTCGTCGGCGTAGATGGTACGGAGCAGAACCGGAATCAGGGCCGACTGCCAATCATGACAATGAAACACGTGGGGCGTGCCAAGAATTTTTGAGGCCTCCAGCACAGCGCGTGAGAACAGGGCGAAGCGTTCGGCGTTATCCGGATAGTCCCCTGCGGGAGTGCCATACAGGGCATCGCGGTCGAAATAGGGAGGATATTCGACAAAATAGAAACGCACACCTGCCTGAGCTCCCCCCGAAAGGATGGAGGGAAAACGGTATTCGTCATCGAATGGCACAGTGATGCTGCGGACTACAGTGGCAGGATCACTAAGTTTGGTTTGCCGGTAACGCGGGAGATAGACGCTGACCTGATGTCCGAGGGCGGCAAGGGCGCGAGGCAGAGCGCCCACGACGTCAGCCAAGCCGCCGGTCTTAGAAAAAGGGACGCCTTCGGATGCGGCAAATGCGATATTCATGAGTGCGGAACCTCCTCAGGACCGTGCTTGCGCTGGGCGCGATATGATGAAATAAAAGTAACTCTCAAGGCCCGGGTTCGAACCATCTAAGATGCCAATATCGACTTGCCAGTCTACGTCCGCTGGAAGGGAGGGTCAACGTGCCAAGAGCAATTTCTGCGCGCCGTCCGAAGACCAAGCCTAAATTGGGACAACATTTTTTAACCAGCGACGACGTGGCGGCGCGGATTGTGGATGGGCTTGGGGATGTATCGGAATCAACGGTGCTGGAAATCGGTCCCGGCCGCGGGATCCTCACTTCCCTGTTGGCCAGGCGTACGCCTCGACTGATCGCCGTGGAACTGGATCGGGTGCTGGCGGCGCAGTTGCGATTGAAGTTCGGGATGGCGCGGAATGTGGAAATCCTGGAAGCGGACGTACTGGCAATCGATTTCGATTCCCTGTTCGGACCTAAGCCCGGGCTCGGCCGTCCCGGTATGGAGTTCAAGCCGCAGCCGGTGCAAGTGATTGGCAATCTTCCTTATTACATAACATCGGACATCCTGCTGCGGTTGTTCGAGTTCTCGAAATATTTCGAGAGCATCGTGATCATGGTGCAACGCGAAGTTGCGGACCGGATTGCGGCTGAGCCGGGAGGCAGCGAGTACGGCATCCTTTCTGCCACCGCGCAGCTTCATGCGCGCGTGGAGAAGCTGTTTATAGTGCCGCCGGTGGCATTCTCACCTCCGCCGAAGGTGCATTCGGCGGTATTGCGGCTGACGATCGATCCGCAGCAGGAGAAGCTGGGAGTAGCGGGAGATGGATTTATCGATTTTCTGAGGCTTTCGTTTGGTCAGAAGCGCAAGACGCTGTGGAACAATCTCCGTGGAAAGTACGACGAAAAGGGGTTAAAGCGCGCGCTCGCTGAGGCTCACGTCAAGCCGACGGCGCGGGCCGAGACGCTGGATCTGGCCGAGAGTGCGGCTGTGTATCGAGCCTTGCGCAAACCGCACGAAGGCTCATAGCATAATCTCAGAACGTCGGCTGACGAAATCTTTTACCGCTGAGATCGCTGAGACTGATCGCAGAGATCGCGGAGAAAACCGACCAGCGCTCGGTCTGCACCACGGAGTCGGCTGGCTCACCGGAAGGAGGGCCTATGAGTACTACCATCCTTCGCCATCCCGCCGTTGCGGGACGTTTCTATCCGGGAGATCCTGACGACCTGCGCACCGAAGCGCAGGGATATCTCTCGCAAGCCACTTCAAGTACGGTGGCCACGAAAAAGGCCATCGGCTGTATCGCGCCTCACGCCGGCTATATGTATTCGGGACATGTGGCGGGGGCTGTGTTTTCGCAGATCGAAATCCCGCGGCTCTGCGTGGTGTTGTGCCCGAACCACACGGGCATGGGCCGGTCTCTCGCGATGATGAGTGAAGGCTCATGGGAGACGCCATTGGGAGAAGTGCCTATTGATGCTGAGTTTGCGCTTGCTTTGCAGCAACGCTTCCCTGCTTTGCATAATGATCCGGTGGCGCATCGGGCCGAGCACGCAGCGGAGGTCGAACTTCCTTTTCTGCAGTTGAAACAGGCGAGTTTGCGGATCGTACCGATCGCGCTCGGCACGGGGCATTTCGAAGTGCTCGAACAATTGGGGATGGCGTTGGCGGACGTCATCGGGCGCCGAGGAGACCCCGTGTTGATTGTAGCCTCCAGTGATATGAACCACTATGAGTCGGACGTGGTGACGCGGGCGAAGGACCATCGCGCGATCGAGAGAATTCTTACCATGGATGCGCGCGGGCTGTTCGATGTGGTGACGCAGCAGAATATCAGCATGTGCGGCTTCGGGCCGGCGGTGGTGATGCTGACGGCGGCGCGACAACTGGGAGCGAAGTCGGCGCAACTGGTGAAGTATGCGACTTCGGGGGATGTCTCGGGGGATCGAGAGATGGTTGTGGGGTATGCGGGGGTGGTTGTGGCTTGAGTCCGGATTGGGTTTGAAATTCCTCTTTGTTTTGT
>QIAL01000350.1 GCA_003225535.1 Acidobacteriota bacterium
TTGCCGCAGTTCTGCTTTTGATCTATCGATCCATAGTAGCCGGGGGGGAGAAATCTCCTTCCGACGTCGTGCGGCCGCTCGGGATCACACGAGCATTGCGATGCTCGAATTAAGCCGCAAGGATCTCCTCCAAGTCACACACTGTTAACAGCCTAGTGACAAACCTTTGACGATTGGGTAGAACCCGCCCTCATCTAAGTGGGTGTAAGCGCCACAAGCTCGAACTGGATTCGCAGCCGGTGTCGTGATTCGCTTTCGCACGATCAAATCAACTCAAACTTGCAATGTCGACCACACCGAAACGATATTCGTCTCTGTCCCTCAAGGAGATTGTTTGTCTTTGCGCCGGAACTGTTGATGACGCGGCGTGGGAGGAGTTCGTGTCGCGAGTGCGGAAGCCCATACGCCTGAGCATCACGCGCACTGCCGCTCCCTGGGGAAGACCATCCCACGGGCTGGTCGAGGATCTGCTTCAGGTAACTTATCTCAAACTTTGGGAAGGGGGGCGCAGCCTGTTGAGGGACTTTGCCCTGCAGTATCCCGACGGCATCCTGGGATACTTGAAGAGAATCGCCGCCAATGCGACACATGATTACTTCAAACATGGACATAGCCAATCGTCGGGCGGGGACGAGCCGCACGTTTCCACAAGCGAGGTCGACCCTGAAGCCGGGGTCGAGGTGCATGGGAGTGAGGAGAGAATTGCATTCCAACTCTTTTTGAGCGAGATCGATGAACATCTGAAGCAATGCTTGAGCGGGCCCGACCGGGAGCGTGACCGGACGATCTTCTGGCTCTATTTCCGGCAAGGAATGAGCACACGGGAGATTGCTTCGCTGCCCGGGATCGGGTTGGGCACCAAGGGAGTGGGCAGCGTCATCGAACGGATGAAGCATTCCATTCGGGACCAGATCCTGAGCACGGGTGCGGATTCTGGGGTTGGCCAGCGAAGAAACGAAAAGCAAAGTTCCTCGGGAACTCGTATAGGAATTTAGAGGAGCGTCTGAACTTGGGACGTCCATGGGACGAACATCTCGATAACAGGGAGCTCGATGCCCTTGTGCCCTGGTTTGGTGAGACCTCGCGGGACATGGGTGGGCTCTCTCCGGCCGCTGTGCACGAAGCTCAGGGGCACGCGGATTCGTGTGCGAAGTGCGGCGGGAAGGTGCGGACATACCAGCAACTTGTGAACCGACTCTCGACTGCGCGGGCGCCTAAAGCAACGCCGCCGGGGAGCGATTGTCCGAAGTCAAGCGACGCCGACTGGCGTGAGGTAGCTGCAGGAATGTGGCCAGAGTCGAAAGCCACGCAGTTGATTGCCCATGCGGCGGCGTGTGCCCATTGTGGGCCTTTGCTTCGTGATGCTCTATCCGCGAACGGGCAGCGGGACGAAGCGATTCGAGAGAGAAAAATGGATTCGCGGCCGGCTTTGCCTTCGCGGTGGGGACTGACGAGGTGGCTGGTTCCGGTCATGGCGCTGGTAATGATGGTCGGAGTGTTTTGCGCAATGCCTGGGTCATCACGGAGTCCGTTATCCGGGCGAAAGTTTGCCGAGTTCGCCGTCAATACTCACAGGCAGCACGCTCAAGGGAAACTCGCGCTCGATCTGCGGTCTGGCTCGCAGATAGAACTCAACCAATGGTTGAAAGTGAAGTCGCCGTTCTCCGTGGCCTTGCCGGCGGCTCCCATGGAAGCAGGGGAGGAACGTCCTTACGATTTGCAGGGGGCGCGGCTGGTGCGAGTGGGCGGCAAGGCAGCGGCGTTCATCGCTTACCGGGTGAAGATGCCGACGCTGCAGACCACCGCCGCGTCCTTGATTGTTACACCCGATTCCGTGGCTGTGGCTTCCGGTGGAATCGAAGTTGATTTCAAGAAAGTGAGTTTCCATTACGCTACGGTCGAAGGCTACAAGGTCGTTACGTGGTCGGTGCATGGTTTGACGTATGCATTGGTTTCCGAGGAAGGAAACAGCACGCAGCGATCGTGCATGGTTTGCCATTCCGCGATGAAAGACCGTGATCTAAGTCGCACGCCGGCACCGTTACGCTCTGAGGGAAGAATTTCTCGGGCCGTTTGGCAGTAATCCTTCCAAACCCAAAACAATTCATCGCGACAGCGCCAATGGTGGCGGCAAACAGCAGATCCTTCGCCGCAAAACCCCGCGACTCAGGATGACAATGCCTTCCCATAACGTTAGACGCACAGTGTTCTCTCCAGGGGTTTGGGCCGCAACACCACCGCGATAATCGCCAGTCCACAAAAAAGCAAATTCCTCTGAGATCTCGTCATGTCTAGTGAGGCCGATTACGTCCTCGAAGTAATCGACTACAGCACAAGCATGAGTCATGTTTCAGATGTAAGGCCATTTTAGTTCGTACATATTCGTACGCTAAACGCCTCTGGGACAGCTGTGCCACGGCCCTTAACGGTTTTCAATCTTGCAACAACATTTAAGAACTGGAGAAAAATAAAATGAACAAGCAAGCCAAGAAGAATGCATCGGCGCGGATCCTGTTTGCCGCCGCCCTGGTGCTCGCATGCGCAGTCGGCACCGTCACCGGTGCGGCGGCGCAAGTCACGCCCCCAACCACTCCTACCGATATTGCAGTACCGGCAGGAAACTCTCCTTTCCTGGTCGGCCACGCCTACGGCAGCCAGGGCTATACTTGCCTGCCTACGAGCACGGGTGGCACAGCCTGGAATCCCAGCGCCCGCCCCGAAGCCACCCTGTTTACGGATCTCTTCGGGGCGCAGTTCCAGATCATCACGCACTTCCAGAGCATCAATGAAAAGCCGAAGCCGGGCATCGTGCCGCCTCTGAGTGGGAACGCGACGTGGCAGAGTTCCCTCGATACCAGCCGGGTTTGGGCGGTAAAGGTGAAGGGAATCGACGCCGGCTCCGACCCCTCGAGCTGCCCGAATAGCGGCTCGATTCAATGCCTCTTGTTGCAGTCAGTCGGGAACGAAAAAGGGCCGACGGGCGGTAACCTCCTGTTCAAGACGACCTTCATCCAACGTCTGAACACAGCCGGCGGAGCTGTTCCAACCACCGCCTGCAGCGTGGGTCAGACTCAGCTCCAGCCCTACACGGCTGACTACTACTTCTTTCGCGCCGACAACAACTAACCAGGCGTGCACGAGCCTCTAGCGGAAGAAGGACAACGCCCTGCCTTATCTCGTCGAAAAAATGGCGAGATGGGGTGGGGCAGCGTTACGCAAGATTGCGACACGTGAATGTGTGTCCACTCCGTCTCGGGTATCGGTCTTAGTCATACCGTTCAAACCGGAGTCGCACTCGCTGGAATGCGGATGCCGAGAAGCAGTTGCGCGAGAAGATGGCGGGCGTTGACGGCTAGGATTCGAAGTCAAAATCCCAAGGATCGGCGTGTGGAATTTCCAACCTTTTGCAAACTGCGCGAATGGATGGACTACCCGCGAATCGAAAGCAAAAAGCCCGCGGCCCGATACGCCTAGGCCGCTGGACAGCCGAGGCGGCTGTCCCCACATGGCCCATCTAGCGACGGCAAAGAACGGGTTAGGTCCTTCTGTGTTCCAGTTTCTCTGCCGGGTTCAAGGACGGCTGATAGAATTACCTCCCTCGGAGGTTGTTATGAATGATCTTTACGAAATTCTGCGACAGAAAGAGATGGCAATCGAGCGCGTCCGGAAAGAAATTGCTGCTCTCAAATTCGTCGTCCCCCTGCTCGGCGACGATGGCGAGCCAAGGCGCACGAGCGAGTCTCCTTCGTCCTGGCGCAAAGACTCCTAACCGATGAGCACGGTGAAAGGCCGTTGTAGAAATCTGCAGGTGGCTGGGTACGCCACGCGCGGGTAACCCCATCCGTTGCGCGGTTGATAGAGCGTTCGCAGGACTCCGGGAGACACAGCCTTCTGGATCCGACTTTTCCATAGCAAACCTTCCTCTTGTGACAAATGACTTTGCTCCCCGCACAAGCCGGGAGACAATCAGGATCGCCCACATTCGTGCCGCAAACCATTCGAAGGGCGCCGCTCTACGGACGAGTGGGCACATTGGTCAGCGCGGAACAAGCGTTCTGGAAGTCGGAGAAGCTGCCGTAGTCGAGAGTCACCGAGGCGTGTTCGATTTTCAGGCCGGAGCGGAATTTGCCGCTCGATTCGCCGCGATCGTCCATCACCAGCGCGGGACCGCGCCACCGGCCATACAGATCAAAATAGCCCTGGCGCTGGCCGACGTCGAAAATCTTGTAGTCCAGCAGGCGGAACTGCATCACGGCGTCGTTCGTGCTGGTCCAGCTTCCGTAGATCGTGCCGCTGAGCTTTAGATTTTCGATAACGCCGGGAGCGGTGCATAACGAAGCTGTTCCCTGCAGGCCTCCGTTGGGACGCAGGCCATCGAGATGGAGTTTTGAAAAGTGAGCCGCTGGATAGAAGAAGACATATAAAGGATAGGTTCCGGACTTTGTGACCAGCTTGCCGTATCCGGACCAGTACAGGAAGGGCGTCGAGCGATCGCCGATGTGAAAGGCCCAGGGGTTGGTGAGTCCTACCGCGACGTAGAAAACGATCACGCACAGCAGGAGAAGCTTGAAGATGTTTACGAGACATCCGCCGCGTTTCGACATGCGGGGGAGTATATCGTGGGGCGGATTCTCCACAAAAGTGATGCTGTTGTATAACGGTTGCGAGGGGTTTCCGTCATGGTGAAAAGGTCCCTTGTTCTTTGGTTGCTGTGTCTGTTGATCGGCGGCGGAGTGCTGCAGGGGTCAAACCGGCATCGGCAGAGGCAGCACGCGAGCGGACAACCAGGGGCGTTTGATTACTACGTGCTGGCGCTGTCGTGGTCGCCGGAGTTTTGTCATCGCCATCCGACGAAGGCGGAGTGCGTGTCGGGGAAGTTTGGGTTTGTGGTGCATGGGCTGTGGCCACAGTATGCGAATGGGTATCCGGAGAATTGTTCGACTGCGCCGGGGCTGGCGGATCCGTCGCGGATGGCGGACATCATGCCGGATGCAGGGCTGGTGGCGCATGAATGGACTACGCACGGGACGTGCAGTGGGCTTGATGCTGACTCTTATTTCAAACTGGTGCGGCAGGCATTTGAGTCGGTGAAGGTGCCGGCGCAGCTGTCGGGTCCGACGCGAGGGTTCTCCATCACTCCGCAGGAATTGAAGCAAGAGTTTGTGGGGGCGAATCCACGATTGAAGGCGGAAGACCTGGCGGTGAGTTGCGGGAACAACTATCTGACAGGCGTTTCGGTTTGTGTCGACAAGCAACTACAGCCGCGAGCTTGTGAAGGAATCCGCGACTGTCGTGCCAACACGATCAAGGTCGCGCCGGTGGGGGGAGCGGAGTAGGGGCGCCGCTAGCCGGATTTCAGGAAACTCACTTGACAGTCGTCGCGGCGCCGGCTTTTCGTTGATCCACAGCCGCGATGAATCCTCCCCAATTCGTGCGAAGGGTCTTGCTGAGATCGTCACTGTAGCCGAACACGGCCCAAGGAGCTCGCTCGGCGAGCAGGGCCAGCAGGGCGTCGATCTTTTTCTGGCGGGCCTGCATCTGCAGGGGCTTGCCGAAACGGTCGTACATGATTACATCGTAGGACTTTCCTGTGGGAATGAAATTGGTGTAGTGCTTGGTTACTTTCTTGTAGGCCCAGATCAGGTCGGGAATGCGGCAGATGGAGAGTCCGAAGCGGCTCGGAAGAAATACCCAGGATTGAGTAATGGTAGCCCGGCCGATCTTGGTAGTGTTGCCTTGAAGTTCGATGTCGAACTGCTGAGCGACATCCGCGAGGTTCCCGTAGATACACGCTCGCTCGACCACCGGATGCGTGGAAAGATCGGCCCTGCGGCGCATAACTTTTGCGATCAGCCAGGCGGCGAGGGCGAACGCGGGGATGCCGAGTGCGAGGCCGATGTATCCTTCGTTGCGAAATCCCGTGGTGTCCAACATGAAGGGGAGAAAAGCCTGATTGGCGGTGGGATGCTCTTTGATCAGCGGCGTAACGATGTTGGAGCGGACATCGGACGGAAGTTCACTGAGTTCCCCGGTATAGACTGTGCCGCTTTCGTTGGGGCCGCTTTTCACGATCAACAGATGCTTGTTGAGCAGGAGGATCGAATACTTTGCCTTGACGGTTTCACGCTTGACCGTTCCTCCCTCGCTTTCCCGCTCGACTTCCTGCAGGCCCGTGTCTGAGGAATCGTCTCCTTTCACTTGAACGAAATATCGCGACTGGGAGCCGGGTTGTTGGATGGTTACGAGTTGCGGACCGCTGACTTGGAATGGGCCAGCGAAAAAGTTGTAGAGATAGCGGCGCTCGATGGCGGCATAGCCGACAACCGCCACGATCAGGATGAGGCTCACGAGCAGGAGATTGCGGTTGGTGCGATGGATCTGACGATCCAGGAAGGATCCGTGCACGTGCGCGGATATGGAACTGGACTGAATGTCCATATAAGTTCTCAGCAGCCGGCTTCACGTATGCAGGCGTTCGCAGGCCCGGGAAGTGAAAGATCATACTCCGGAGCCGCGACGTTTGCTTGGTCGCCAAGAGACGCGACCGGAGAAACATCTACCGAGAAGTTTAGCTGATGGCCGTTTCGATGGCCGCACGGTCGCGGGACAGACGGTTGCTGATGCGACTCACTTCGCGGCATCTTGAGCAGGCACACCGTAGATGAGGATTGTCCGGCGACGAAGTATGGCCACATTTCAGGCAGGCAAACGTATTTTGCGATTGCGGGATCAGGGGTTGGAATTCGCCGCCCAGCACACAATAGGGGCAGCGCATGATCTCTTGCGACATTCTTACTTGAACTCCTAACCTTCGACCCGCGCAGCCACATTCGAGGTCGCACGGGAGCAAGCGATGATGCCTATCAGGGAGGCACGGAGCGGCATTCAGCCGTTCACACGCTTTTTTGAAGTATTGCGGTTACCTTAGAGGAGTTACGCCACGATAGGAATGGCCCGTTCGTTTGGGGACATGGCCCATTTGTACCAGCGTGACTATGCTCATGCTCGTTTACGGCAACCACTGAAAGATATTCATGGGTGGAACCGGTTCGCGATTCAAGACAATTTCCAGCAGGGTCGTAGTGAACGGGTAGAACAGGGCCGGCTTGCCGGGCTTGGTGCCATCGTAGTCGGAGAGATCGAGGTCAAAGGGTCCGAAGTTTGGGGCCGCCGCATTCGAACCGAAGCCCTGATATCCAACGAGCTCGGTGCCGCTGGAGGCGATGATGCGGGCGATCAGACGTTTGCCTGCGAGCGGGGGAAGATTGTCGAGTTGCACGTGAAAGCAGCGGTAGCTGGTGTCGGCGGCGTAAGGGTGAACGTCGGCCTCGAAGTTGGGGACGGGAGTCTGGCTGCCGTCGGCCTCGACGACAATGATTTCGATGGAGTAATCGGTGATGGGATTTCCGTGGCTGTCGGTGGCGCGCACCACGAATTGTTGCCAACGGTTGTTCGCCAGTTTGGCGCGCGCTTGCTGGACGACGTGGGCGTTGGCGACATCGTTGGCGTGAAAGTTGTCGAAGTCATTTTTGCTGTTGACGCTGAGGGCTTTGAGAACCAGCGAGATGAGTTCCGGCGGAGGCTCGCTCAGGATCTGTCCGTGGTTGAGCCCAACGACGGGAATGAGCGGAATGTCGAGCAGGTTGCTCCAATCGGCCCATTGAACGCTGGGCTGGCCAAGGTTGAGAGTGATCTTGCGAGTATTGAGAGCGACGGCCGACCAGCGCACGACGCCGTCGCTTCCCATCTGATCGCCGGGAAGGAAAATTTCTGCCAGTTTGCCGTAGTCGTCGGTTCCGTCGAAAACGAAAACGTAAGGAGTGTCGTTGTTATTGCCGTACAACTTGGTATTGATGAGGTCTTTGTGCGCGAGGTCCCATGTATAGGCGCTGCCGAGTTCGAGGTTGCTAAGAACCAGGTTTCCTGAAGCCAGAAAGTCCGGGCCAAATTGCTTGCTGCCCATGAAGATTCTGCCCAGCAGACTTCGCCCCTTGGCGGCCAGAGGAGATCCGAAGGTAGCGGGCGCGAGGGCCACGAGGTGTTTGAGCAATCCCTGGCGCGAGGTTTGCGTATTGGAGGCGGTGAGCCACGAGCGCAGGACCAGCATGCCGGTGGAATGAACCATGGCGTCGAAGGGGATCTTGTCGAGTCCCTTGTCGTGCAAGGCGTGCTGGAAACCGGTGGCGATGTCATCGACGGTAACTTCGTTGTTCAGGGTGACGTAGTTGCCAACCGCAATCTCTTCGATCTTTCTGCCGGCAGCCAGGAGGGCATTTTTCCAGGTGGAAAAGGCTTGTCCAGAGGCGCTGTACCCATGGAGCAGAACGAGTGGGTTGGACACGGTTCACCTCGAGCGTGTGGGCGCAAATTGTAGCATCTTGCGGCACGGCCGAAAGCCACGCCCGTTCAAAGTAGGGAATTCACCTTACAGGGGAGTACCAGCGCAATCATGACGAATTCATTTTTGCGTCAGACAATATGGCTCCATCGGCATCTGATTTGACAGGCTAATGTGTGCCGCGGCCTCGGTCAGGCCAAAGCCAAAAATACCTATGACACTGCGTTCGTGGTTGCTGTTGACGATTGCCGCTCTTCTGGTCACGCCCGCGATCTATGCGGGAAATCAGGTAATGGGAGAGATCGAGTTCCTGGGAAAGTCGAAAGTGGAAAAGACGTCCGGCGTGTGGGTCGACGGACAATATGTGGGATACCTGAAGGAGTTGAAGGGATCGAAGAAGGTGCTGCTGCTTCCCGGGGAACACGTGATCACGGTGCGCCAGAATGGTTATCGTGATTTCATGATGCGCGTCGAAATCAAGCCGGGTGAGAAACGTGTGGTTTGGGTCGCCATGGAGAAGGGTCCGACCGGGGTCATGCCCGCCGTGACATCGGAGGTGAAGATCGTGGTGAATCCTACGCGGGCGGCCGTGTTTGTTGACGGATTGTTCGTGGGACATGTGGCCGAATTTCAGGGACTGGGGCGAGGATTGCTGGTTGCTCCAGGGCAGCACACGATCAAGATCGGTTTGCCGGGATATCAGACATTTGAGACACAGATTAGCCCAGTGGCCCGTCAGAAAGTCGAAGTGAGGACCAATTTGGTGAAGAGTGCGGGGAATAGCGATGATCCGCTGATCAATGGGGAGAAAACTCCTCCAGCACCTCCTCCGGATGCGGCACCTCCACCACAGTAGTTGATTCTTAGTAGTGAATGCGGGCTGACTCCCGACTAGAATTGCGGGTCGCGATGAACTCCAGGACCTGCATTCTCGCAGCCTCGCTGCTCTTTGTTGGTGGCGCCGGTCCGGCGGTCGCCGTCGAGCATCCTGGAGTTGTACCTAAGGATGCGGAGTGCACCTCGTGTCACGCGGCGAAGGTTCGCGGGAAGTCCGTGCATTCGGTGATGGCGACTTCGTGCGATGTGTGTCACGTGACTCAGACGCAGGGCGACATGACGATGGTGAGCCTGTCGATGCCCAAGCAGAAAATATGTTTCGCGTGCCATCAGGAGTCGACGGCGTTGCGGGAGCATGTGCCCGCGGTGAAAGGCCAGTGCATCGATTGCCATGACGCGCACAGCAGCGATCATAAGATGTTGCTGCGGGTGGGCGCGCTTTCTTCGCGGAGCAAGTAGCGGTAGTTCCCTTCCCGATTTTCTTCATACCTTACAATTTTGGCATCACGCAGTCTTTGCGGGGATTGGTGCCACGAAAGATTTCGTCACCGGCAGGGGAATATCTTCGTTCGCATCAGTCCCTTTCTGAAGTTCCTGCAGGAAAGAAACCTACTGGTGTGGAAGAATATCCACTGGGCTGGTTTGAGTCGGAACGTTTCACGTCTGCGGCGAGGAGTATGACCGGGAAGCCACCAGAAATGCATAGAGGATCAGTGCGGGTGGAATCTGGGAGCGGGCCAGTGAGCGGAAGCCACGTCGCAGAAAGTCAGATGCGGTTGGGGAATTCTTGGGTTGGCATTTTGAAGAGTGTAGTGGCTACCAGGAAATTCTGCATCGAGTACAGGGGACAGGGGAGATGGCTTTGGGACCGTACAATCTGCCGGCAAAAGCCATGAATTCTTTCGTTTCCAGTCAAGAAAGCGGGCGGCCGATTTCCCAATGGTGGCCGAACGGATCGACTACGCGTCCGATGCGCCACTCGTGTTCCTCGGTCACCGGGTAAACTTTCTTGGCGCCGGCTTTCACAGCTTTCGCGAAGACAGCGTCGGGGTCAGGAACCGTCAGGATGATTCGGACTGTGATGCCGCCTAGCGATTCGGGACTGTAGTTGTGGTGCTCGGGCGATTCGTCACTCAGCCAGAATTCGGCGCCGTGAATCGACAAGCGGGCAACTACGTTATCACCCTCTCCCATCCGGAATAATTCGGATGCGGCGAAAGCTGCTTTGTAGAAATCGACGGCGCGAGCGCCGCCGCGGACGCAAAGCCAGGGCGCGATGGTGGTCTTAATCGACGGCGTGGATTTGCGCGTTGGGGCGGACTTTCGGGAATTCTTTTTGCTTTTCTTCTTGCTGCTCTTCTTACTCGCCGGCATAGGCGCGCTTGAGACCTCCATTGTCAATTTTGTCGATCTGCGGCATGGCTTTCATCACGCACTGGGAGCGGGTGGATCCGCGAGGAGGGAAGTGACTTTCGGCATGGATACTCCTGGGCGGAGGAAATCATATCAGGCCGAGCCCGACGGCGCACGTGTGCTGTGGTGCTACGGGCAAAGTCAAAATCCCCACCCTGTCGCAAGTCGCGACAAGGATGGGGCACCCTCGGGTATTTTCCGCTTGACGGTTTTGGGATCCGTGAGTAAAAGCTGATGTGGCTTGCACAGCTATCTTCGTTCGAGGTTTCAAATGAAACTTGCCGATACAAGTGCTCTCTGTTTTGTCTTCCTCGTCCTAACCACTTATCCATTGACCGCTCAGGACGGTGCTGGTGTTCTGTCGTATCCGAAGCCCAAGTCTGTCGAGCAGGTGGATGACTATCACGGTGTGAAGGTGGCAGATCCGTATCGCTGGCTGGAGGACACGGACTCGGCCGCCACGCATGCCTGGGTCGAGGCGGAGAACAAGGTAACGTTTGGGTATCTAGAGCAGATTCCGTATCGCAAGGCGATCCGCGATCGCATGATGAAGCTTTGGAACTTCGAGCGCTTCACCGTGCCTCAGCAACAGGGAGGACGATATTTCTACCAGCACAACAACGGGCTGCAGAACCAGAACGTCCTACTGGTGGCTGAGGCGTTGAATGCGGAGCCGCGGCAGTTGCTCGATCCGAATACGCTTTCTTTGGATGGGACAGTTGCCCTGGCGGGCGAAGCGATTACCGATGACGGCAAGCTCATGGCTTATGGGACGGCGGCTTCGGGGTCGGACTGGGAGGAGTGGCAGGTGCGCGACGTGGACACTGGTAAGGACCTTCCGGATCTGATCAAGTGGGTGAAGTTTTCCGGGGCCTCGTGGTCGAAGGATGGAAAAGGCTTTTACTACAGCCGCTATGACGAGCCGAAAGGAACGGCGCTACGTGATGCGAATTACTTTCAGAAGCTTTACTACCATAAGTTAGGCACGACGCAATCGGAAGACAAACTGATTTACGAGCGCCCGGACAACAAAGAACTGGGCTTCGGAGGTTCAGTCACCAATGATGGTCACTACCTGGTGATCTTTGTGTGGCAGGGGACGTCACCGAAAAACCGCCTTTACTACAAAGATTTGACTAAACCTGATTCGGAAGTCGTGAAACTGCTCGATGACTTCGACGCGGAGTATCGCTTCGTCGACAATGACGGGCCGGTGTTTTGGATTCGCACTGATCGGGACGCTCCGCGTGGGAAGCTGATCGCGATTGATACACAACACCCAGAGAAAGCGAACTGGAAAACGGTGGTCGAGCAAGGCGCTGACAAACTGGAAGACGTCAACGTTGTGGACAACCTGTTTCTGATCGGATATCTGAAGGACGCAAAGACCGAGGTGCGAGTTCATGACTTGCGCGGAAAGTTCCTGCGGAGTGTGGATTTGCCGGGGATCGGGACAGCAGCGGGATTCGGCGGAAAGAGAAAAGATAAGGAGACGTTTTATTCGTTCACCAGCTTCATCTCGCCGACCACGATCTATCGCTACGATCCGGAGACAGGAAAGAGTTCCATCTTCAAGCAGCCCAAGGTTGACTTCGACGCCACGAAATATGAAACGAAGCAGGTGTTCTACAACAGTAAGGATGGAACGCGCATTCCAATGTTTCTGACCTACAAAAAAGGACTGAAGCTGGATGGGCAGAATCCGACGCTGCTGTACGCGTATGGCGGCTTCGACATTTCGCTGACGCCTGGATTTTCGATTCCTACGGTGGTTTGGCTGGAGATGGGAGGCATCTACGCGCAGCCGAACCTGCGCGGCGGCGGAGAGTATGGGGAAGATTGGCATCTGGCGGGGACGAAGGCGAAGAAACAGAACGTGTTTGACGACTTCATCGCGGCGGCGGAGTGGCTGATCGCGAACAAATATACTTCGACGCCGAAGCTGGCGATCCGCGGCGGCAGCAACGGGGGCCTGTTGATCGGGGCAATGTTGACGCAACGTCCGGATCTGTTCGGGGCGACGTTGCCGCTGGTGGGAGTGATGGACATGCTGCGCTTTCAGAAGTTCACGATTGGATGGGCGTGGACTTCGGACTACGGATCTTCCGACAACGCCGACGATTTCAAAGCGCTCTATGCGTATTCGCCGCTGCACAATCTGAAGCCGGGGACGAAGTATCCTCCGACGCTGATTGCGACTGCCGACCATGATGACCGCGTGGTGCCGGGACATAGTTTCAAGTTCGCGGCAACCATGCAGGCGGATCAGGCGGGGACGGCTCCGGTGCTGATTCGGATTGAGACCAAGGCAGGACATGGGGCGGGAAAACCGATCTCGAAGATCATCGATCAGACGGCGGATGAGTGGTCGTTCGTGGCGTATAACCTGGGGATGAGTGTGGCGCTGCAGTAGGGCGCGGGTTGGCACGGGGACTGAAGCCCCATTGCTTTCTCGCCTGAACGCGGCGCTAAAGCGCCGCTCTTCCACGGTACATTCGACAGGTCGAAAAATACCCTAGTCGTATCCGATACCTCGAAGACTACGACGGGCGAGGCTCGGGACACATCACCTACGACGATGCGTTCTCAACTTATTTTCGCGTATGGTATGCGGACTGGCAGCGCGGGTTGGGAGGAACGTTCATGTGGTCGCTGGACGCGGACTATGACGGACACTCGCAAGATCTGATGGATGCGATGTATAACGCGTCGCTGAGCGCGCGATAGACGGACGCCGGGCCGAGGCATGTCGCTGAACAAACAATAGTCTTTCATGATCACGATCCATTTTGTTGTGGATAGCGCCCTGTGATGATGTAGTCACCACGCTACCTGCCAGATGGCGACCGACTACAAATATTCGTATCCCTGCACTCACCCCTTACGGTTTCTGGAATCAGTTGCCTCCAATTTTGTAATCCAGCGACTCCCCTTCGGATCTCGGTGCCTTACCTTGGTGCTCAAAAGAGCAGCTAACAAAGTCACAACGTTTCTCTTGTTGTGTGGTGTCCGGTGTCTCTGAATATTGGCGAACAGCGTTGATCGTCAGCAGATGAGATTTGCTGCTTCGCAATCTGCGAAAAGTTCTCCCAAAAATAACCTACCTTCGGTCAGCAGCATAACCGCCGTATAACTTTATCGCTAACTCCTCGTCGTACGACTGGGTCTGCGAGGGCGGGCCACGACTCGCACACGTGTTCGCGTCGCTCGCCTCAACACTTCATCAACAAGGGATCGACAAACAAAACGCCTGCGGTGTTTCTGTCCTGCTTACAGCACGCGAAGGCCAAGTAGATAACCCACCTGCGACTTTTGGCGAGGATATTGCACCCCGGAACGTCGGGCCAATGTGTCAGTTCTGCGCGGAGACCTCTCGCTCAGCACCAACAAAAGTCTGGAGGGTTGTATGTTACGAATGTTTGTCGAGAAGAAGACAGCGCCACTTGTCATTGTCATGTTGCTCCTGGTGAACGGCTTGGTTTTCGGCCAGGGCATCGTCACCGGGTCCATCTCAGGGATCGTCCTCGATCCGCAAGGAGCGGTTGTACCCGGGGCCGAGGTACGCGCCACGCAAATGGAAACCAACCGGGTCTTCGCCACCACAAGTTCGAATGGAGGAGTGGTTGAACTCCCGTCATTGCCTCCAGGCACCTACAAAGTCACTGTGAACGCGAAGGGATTTGCCGCGTACAGTGCGCAGAACGTGATTGTCGCAGTCGGCAAGGATTCTGCCCTGGGAAGCGTCCGGCTGAATGTGGGAACCTCTTCCGAGACTGTGACGGTCGAAGGCGCTGCTCCCATTGTAGAGAGCACGACGGATCAGCTTTCACAAACCTTCGGCACCCAGGAAGTCGCCAGTGTTCCTCTGGGCAATACCTACGACTCGTTCGTGCTGTTTACGCCCGGTGTTGCCACAGTAGGCAGCGGCGGCTTCGAAAATACCAACGGAGCGGCGCTCTCTATCAACGGCCAGCGCGGACGCTCAAATAATTTCCAACTCGACGGCCAGAATAATAATGACAACACCATCGGCGGCCCATCATTCTTCTTTGGCAATCCGGACGCCATTGCGGAGTTGCAAGTCGTCACCAACTTCGACGCCGAATACGGCCGCAACATGGGCGGCGTGGTGAACTATGTCACCAAGGGAGGCACCAATCAGTTTCACGGCACGGGCTACGAATTCTGGCAGGGTGACACCTTCGACTCTCTGCAGAATCAAGAGAAGAGTCCCCTGTTTGGTTTCTGTCCATCGGGAGTAAGCCCCAGCACGGGATGTACCAAGCCGGTGCTCCCGCAGTACGTGCAGAATCAATTCGGCGGCACCATGGGTGGCCCGATCAAGCGTGACAAGGTGTGGTTCTTCGGGTCAGGGAATTTCCAGCGCAACCGGTCCGCGGGTGCGCCAATTTTTTCCAACGGAGCTCTAACTCCAGATGCAACTGGTATTCAGCAGTTGCAGGCGGCGTTTCCCAACTCTCCCGCGGTTGCAGCACTGGCGCAGTGGGGCCCGGCTACTCTCAAAATAGGCAATCCTACTTTCAGCGGGATCACGTCTCAACCTGTGACCGGCCCCGGGGGAGTAACGGTGCCAATCGAAATGGGACAACTGACCCGTTCGCTGACGCAGCCCTTCAATGATTATGAGGGTACCGGACGCGTCGATGTTCAGCTGACCAACAAAGATCGCTTCTTCGGGCGTTATCTGTTCCAGCAGCAAGGGCAATCAAACCTCCCGATCGGCGGAGCCGCCGGCGCTCAGGGACAGATCTATACCGTCTATGGTCGCAACCAGCAGGTCGGGTTGGACCTGACTCACACTTTCAGTCCCTCGCTGCTCAACCAGGTTCGATTCAGCTACTCGCGTGCTCTCTCGAGATTCGATGGCGGTGGGTTCCCAACCTGCTTACTGGCAAACCAGGGTGCCTGCCCGCCTCAGATCTTTATTCTTGATCCCTCGGTGTTGGGCGTCGGACAGTTCCTTGTGTTTCCTCAGGGCCGCATCATCAATGTCTATGAAGTGCAAGACAATGCCTCGCTGGTTCATGGCAAGCATGTGATGAAGTGGGGCGGTTCGTACGATCGGCAACGCTCTCCCAACTACGGCCTATTTGAGGAGAATGGGCTCTTCATCTACCCGGATTTCAACTCGTATATTCAGAATGCGCCGGTGCAGACCCAGGTGGCATACGGGCAGAACGCATTGCGCTTCAAGGAGAACGATTTCTCCTTGTACTTCCAGGATGACTGGAGGCTCAAGGACAACCTCACCGTCAATCTAGGATTACGCTGGGAGTTCTACCAGCAAGCCGGCAACCTGCTGCACGACGAGAGCGTCGCGCGCGAGCAGGGCCCGAATGCCCTTTGGGACAAATCGCTGCCCCTCAGCCTCAGGACCGTACCGCACATTCCCAACCACTATAAGAATTTTGGTCCGGTGGTCGGTTTTGCCTGGACGCCGCATTTCCTGCCAGGTCTGCTCGGTAACGATCAGACCGTCGTTCGCGGTGGCTTCCGCATCGCGTATGACGTCAGCTATTACAATCTCCAAAGCAATATTGGCGGATCTTCTCCGTTCACCAACCTGGCCACGATTCCGGACTCAACAGGGACGGCCGCCGCTGGCTTGCCAAATGTCCCTACATTGGATGGCGCTAGCATCGCTGCTGCGCTCTTCCCTCTCGCGCCCAAGGGGAATCCGGGGCTTGCTACTGAGCTTCAATTCGGCGACAACTTCCGCAATCCCTATTCGGAGCAGTGGAACCTGGGAGTTCAACGACAGATCGGCAGACGGATGGCGGCTGAAGTTCGTTACGTGGGCAATCACGGTGTGGGCAACTTCCAGGAAATCAATGGCAATCCCGATGTGTTGGCGCTTACCAGCAACGGTTTTGGCAACTTCGTTCCTGCCGGTCTGACGCCATGCACGACTCCGGATATGCCCGGCTCAACCGGGTCGGATCAATTCGGCAATCCTGTTGGCTATGCGAACTGCAACTACAGCCGCGTGATTAAGTATGCCAATACCGGATACTCCATCTATCACGGCCTGCAAAGCCAGTTCCGCCTGCAGAACTGGCATGGCTTTACGGGACAGATCTCCTATACGTTCAGCAAGACCATTGATAATGCCTCTGAGGCGTTCTCATCGCTCTCTGGCTTGGGGACGCTCTTCAATCTCTCCCAAAGTCCGTTTGACGTCAGCAAGGCGGAACGCGCGATTAGCAGTTACAGTTATCCTCATGTGCTTGGCTTGCTCTGGGTTTACGATTTGCCGTTCCGGCATGAACAGGCTGGTTTGTTAGGACACTTGCTCGGCGGCTGGCAGATCAATGGCACGTATCGTTACAACAGCGGTCAACCGTGGACGGCCGTGCAGAATTCCGGCCAGGGATTCTGTGACCCAACCGATTTCACCGGCGGCACACTTGACACCTGCCGTCCGATCCAGGGCAGTGCAAGCGCGCCTTTCAACTCTGTTGGAATTTGCACAGATCCAACCGCCTCGGATTGCGGGATTACGAACTTAACCACCAACGGGGCAACCAGCCTGAGTGCGGTGCGTTGGATCGTTAACGATGTCAATGCCGCAAAATTCTTCGGTTCTCCGTTCCTTGGTGTGGGTCGGAATACCGAGCGCGGCCAGCCTATTAGCACCATCAATCTGGCGGTCTTCAAGAACACCCGAATCACCGAACGCGCCACATTCCAGTTGCAAGCCCAGGCGTTTAACTTGTTCAACCACCAGTGGCTGGGCATTCCGAACGTAAATGTCGACTCGGCCAACATTGGTGGAGTCAACCAGTTCGGCAGTTTGGCTTTTAACCCTAACGGCGGCGACAGTAATTTCGGCACCGCCAATATCAATAGTGATGGCATTGGGCGCCGCCGTCTGCAGCTCGGCGCCAAGATCATCTTCTAGCAGTCGCTGCATTAAATTGCGGCCCGCAGGATCCCGGAGTGCCTTCCATGGGTCGGCGAGCCGCTTTTAGTTTGGTCCTTCGAATATCACATCTGGAGAAGTCAAAAAACCCTCTCGCAAAAATCGCGACAAGGGTAGGGCACCCTCCGACGTTCATTTCCCTTCTAACGTGAAGCCGATGGCTTGAATCCGGTGCGATTCTTGCCCGAAGTGGGAACGGAACCGTCTGCATCTTCTTTATCGGTTTGACCCTGCCTTTCCAACGTGTTATAAATGCCCGTTTTGCGCTAGGAAGCCGAGAGTAGAGAGCCCAACACTCCTAGGTCTTGCGGTGGAAGCGTGATCGGACGAGCTCCACTTGATGCCAAGCGGCCAATGGGGCACGCGTTTCCTGAATCAATGTAGCCAAAACGTTATCTCAGAATGCCGTTCTAATACGGAGGACTCATATGCGTACCTGGCTTGCCACTGCTGCGTTTACACTCCGCCGCATGGCGATGAAAACCCCTGCCGTAGTTGCGCTGCTCACTGTGAGCGCGGCTGCGGCGTTCGCACAACCTGCCGGCGAGGGTGGCGGAGAAGCTGCACTGAAGCTGCCGAAGCTGGACCTGGTCAGCTTTTTTAACGGTGCCATCGACGGTCACAAGCTGTTGCTCATCGGAATCCTGTTCTGCCTGTTCGGGCTCGGCTTTGGCATGGCGATTTTCATGCGGCTCAAAAACCTGCCTGTGCATCGGTCGATGCGCGAAATCTCTGAACTGATTTACGAAACCTGCAAGACCTATCTGATTACGCAAGGCAAATTCATATTGTTGTTGTGGGTCTTTATTGCGGTCATCATTGCCGCCTACTTCGGCTGGTTGTCTCCAGTACCGGGCAAGTCCGTAGCGCTCACCCTCCCAATCATTCTCGCGTTCAGTTTGGTAGGAATTGCAGGAAGCTATGGCGTGGCCTGGTTCGGGATCCGGGTCAACACTTTCGCGAATTCCCGGACTGCGTTCGCTTCCCTGCCCGGCAAGCCATATCCCGTCTATCAGATTCCGCTCGAAGCGGGCATGAGCATCGGCATGATGCTGATCTCTGTCGAACTGCTGATCATGCTGATCATCCTGCTGTTTGTTCCGGGAGACTATGCCGGGCCGTGCTTCATCGGATTCGCGATCGGCGAATCGCTGGGCGCGGCGGCTCTGCGAATTGCGGGAGGCATCTTCACCAAGATTGCCGACATTGGGTCGGACTTGATGAAGATCGTGTTCAAGATCAAGGAAGACGATGCGCGCAACCCGGGCGTGATCGCCGACTGCACGGGCGATAACGCGGGCGACTCGGTTGGGCCATCGGCGGACGGATTTGAGACGTATGGCGTGACTGGCGTGGCGCTGATTACATTCATCCTGCTGGCGATCAAGAGCCCTGATCCAATGATTCAGGCGAAGGTTCAGGTCCAGCTTCTGGTCTGGATCTTCGTGATGCGTGTGATGATGCTGGTATCGAGTTCGTTGTCGTACTTCCTGAATGGCGCCATCGCAAAGGCGAAATACGGGTCGGCCAATGAAATGAATTTCGAGGCTCCCCTAACCTCACTGGTGTGGATTACCTCGATTGTCTCGATCGCGCTGACCTACTTGATTTCTTACTTCATCATTCCCACCCTGGGCGCTGACGGTTCGCAATGGTGGAAGCTCTCGACCATCATTTCTTGCGGGACGCTGGCGGGAGCGTTGATTCCGGAGTTGGTGAAGGTGTTCACGTCGGTGGAGTCGCGGCACGTAAGAGAAGTGGTGATCTCCGCGCAGGAAGGCGGAGCATCCCTGGGAATCCTGTCGGGATTCGTGGCAGGCAACTTCTCCGGCTACTACCTGGGTCTCGCCATGATGATGCTGATGGCGATTGCCTATTACATGAGCACGATGGGCCTGGCTCTGGCGGCGGGAATGCTGGCGCCAGCAGTGTTCGCGTTCGGACTGGTGGCGTTCGGATTCCTGGGCATGGGGCCGGTGACGATCGCGGTCGACTCGTATGGTCCGGTGACCGACAACGCGCAGTCGGTATATGA
>QIAL01000634.1 GCA_003225535.1 Acidobacteriota bacterium
CGTAGCAGCGTACGACGCGCAAGTCTGTGCCATCTCACGTTATGTGCCTTTCGGAAACGCAAACTCCCCTTCTCGCGCGCCACTGGGCGTTCTCGGCCACAAAATGACCACCGACACAAAAGGCCGCTTATGTGCCCAGGCACATAAGCTGCTAGCTTCCCTGTTGCGAGTCCTTGGGGCTGGGCTGGCCCGAAGACCTCGTGGGTAGAATACCAGGTTTCCCAAACAGCTTCTCCTGAGCTGGTCGGCTGAGTCATTCCCACGAAACCCTTGATTTTCCTGCCTTTTCTTACTGTCGATAGAGTCGCCTGTGTCAGCTCCTTCCTGCAGGAGCCGGTTCCCATGTTCTCGATCTATTCCGACGTTCAGAATTAGGTTCCCGTCATGTCGTTTCTGTAAGTGGTGTACCACTTGATCGCCGGCGAGTGACGCAATGGGTGTGGCGGAGAGGTCAGCCATCTGGCGCATTAGCAGGATGTGGGAGAGGTTGTAGTCATTCAGCCTGTCGTAGACATATTCGGATCGCGACGACTGGCGATCTGAGTCAAAGAACAACAAGAGCTATTGCCTGGCTGAGAGCGAACTTTGCCAAGCCTTTGCATATGGAAGACCTCGCATCGACGGCGAGGATGGGCGTTTCCACCCTCCATCATCAGTTCCGCGCACTTACCGCTATGAGCCCGTTGCAGTATCAGAAACAATTGCGGCTCCAGACCGCGCGCCAACGAATGTTGATGGACGGTCTCGATGCTACAAGTGCTGCGTACGACGTCGGCTACGAGAGTGTGAGCCAATTCAGCCGCGAGTACAGTCGATTTTTCGGCCAACCGCCCATTCGAGACGTCAAAGCTCTGAGAGGATAGAAACGTCGCATTGATCAATATCGCTTGACCAGGCCGCACTTAGAACTGGACCTCACTCCGTCCTCCTAACCGCGCTTGTGGTCATTGACGCGGTGCCGACCACTGATACGTGTTTCTCGGTCCTAATATCCCCATAGAGGGATCCCTAATGTTTGACTTTTCAGCTAACCAAACGCCACTGCACCTCGGACTGGCTCGGCATGAAATCGCTTAACCGCAAAAATGCCAAGCATGACAAACAAAGCCATCACTACGAGTTGCGTAATCACAAATGGTGCCTCAGACTGTGTGGGGGCCATTGCCTTCAGGACTGGCACCTTCTGAAAGGCCTGTACTACAAAGACGAAGAAATTCAGATACAGGCCAACAACGACGTTTACCGCGTAGATCCAACGCCAGGCGCCGGAGAGATGACGGACGTATCGCGCTAGGATCGCAACGGTGAGTACCACTAGTGACACGATGCCGACCACATGCGACGGCAAGAGTTTATGGAAAGGAAATAGGAACCCAGTCAAGCTCGTCGCCACTGTGGTCGCCAGAAACAGCGCAGTCCACCCTTTGAGCTGTTTTGCCGCGATCAGTCCGAATACGACGACGAATCCCGTGCCGATTCCCACTAAGCTCAACACGACGTGTACTAAGGTAAATGTGGTCATTCTGGAACCTCCTTTTTAGTTTTCCAACAAACTGTTTTCGCATAGAGCCTATTGGACCGCGGTGAGAGTCGTTCCATCACTCCGTCCACTAGGCTTCGAATCATCCGCAACGGATGGTCCTGCGGTACTCGTTGGTCGGGTGAAATATAGCTGAACATCCCATCTTGCTGCTGATCGTCTCCTCGCATGCTGCCACTACTAACACGTCATCCTGTGGATTGGGAGTTGTTTTTCAGCATCCTGCTAAACTAAGCCTCTAAACCTACTCAAATCGCAATGCCACCATCGGGTCGACCTTCGTCGCGCGGCGAGCTGGAATATAGCACGCTAGCAGAGCCACAGAGATCAGCGTAAGTGACGTAGCTACGAACGTCATCGCATCTGTGGCGCTCGTGGAATAGAGCAGCGACTGCAAGATGCGTGTTGCCGATAATGCTCCAACCAACCCTAGCAGTAAACCAAGCGCCAGCAACTGCAAACCTTCTCTGAGCACCATGCCCAACACATCGCTCCGCTGGGCGCCAAGGGCTATACGCACGCCGATCTCGCGCGTGCGTTGGCTCACAGAGTAAGAAATAAGAGCGTAAATGCCAATCGCCGACAGAAGCAGAGCTAATACGGCGAAGCCGCTGACCAGCCACGTGCGAAAGCGCTGCTGCACTAGCGATTCATCAAGCAACTGATCCATGGTACGTACCTGCGCTATCGGGAGAGTACTGTCCATGCTTGCAAGTTGGGTACGGATTGCGGGCACAATCTCCGGCGCATCTCCACTGCCGCGGATCACCAGGTACATCTCGCGCGACCACATCACCCAGCCATTTTCGTTGTAGGGGACGTAGAGCGTCGGGCTGGGTGCGGAATCCAGTCCTGAATATTTCACGTCTCCGACTACACCCACGATCGTTTCCCAGGGAGCGCTTGGATCAGGGTCGCCCGTCTGAATCCGGGCTCCGATCGGGTCTTTACCGCGAAAATACTGTTTCGCCATGGTCTCGTTGATGATCACGATCATGGGATCCTTGTCGCCTTCCACCTTCTCAGAAGGAGAGAAAAAGCGCCCCTTCATTAGCGGAATCCCGA
>QIAL01000351.1 GCA_003225535.1 Acidobacteriota bacterium
AAATCCGCACACTGTCGCAAATTGCGCGACAAGGGTGGGGACGCTCGAATTACGTGGAACCGAGTTTGTGACGGGTTAAACCTTTTTGCGGCGGGGATCGTCTGAATAGAACCTGGGCGTGAGTCGAAACTGTGGCTATCAAGATCAGAATTCCGAAGAGTGGTGCGGAGGGCGGCGGAGCGAAGACGATCCGCGGGCTGCCGCGCGATCCGGTGTTGCGGGCGGCGCTGGTGGCGTTTCTGGTGCTGGCGGTCTCGTTCACCATTATTTTTTCCTACTTCTATATCAAGTACGACCGGATCATCGAGAAGCGGTTCCGGACGCCGGTGTTCGCCAATTCGGCGAAGATTTTTGCGCTGCCGCGGGTGGTGCGCGATGGTGAAAAGATTGAGGCGAAGCAGATTGCTGCGGAACTGCGGCGTGCGGGATATTCCGACAAAGACGGGGATTCGAATCTGGGGACGTTCCGGCTGATAAAGGGCGGGATCGAGATCACGCCCGGGACGGAGTCGTATCACGCGCCGGAGCCGGCGAAAATCACTTTTGAAGACGGGCAAGTGTCGCAGATCATGAGCCGGGGCAGCGAGCTTTCGGCGTATGAACTGGAGCCGCAACTGGTGACGGCGCTATTCGACGCGGAGCAGCGGTCTAAGCGGCAAGTGGTGAAGTACGACGAGATTCCTCCAGTGATGGTGCAGGCGGTGCTGGCGATCGAGGACCGGCGGTTTTTCGAGCACAGCGGCGTGAACTACCTGCGCATGATGGAAGCGGCGTGGATCGACGTGATGCGGGGGCGGCACGAGCAGGGCGGGTCGACGATCACGATGCAGCTTTCGCGCGGATTCTTCCTGACCCCGGAGAAGACAATCAAGCGCAAGCTGACGGAGATGCTGATCGCCGAGGAACTGGAACACAAGTTCTCGAAGCAGCAGATTTTCGAGTTTTATGGGAACTGGGTGGATCTGGGGCAGCGCGGGTCATTTGCGATCAGCGGGTTCGCCGAGGCGTCGAAATCCTACTTCAATAAAGATCTGAAGGACATCACCCTGCCTGAGGCGGCGCTGCTGGCGGGACTGATTCAGCGGCCGAGTTATTTGTCGCCGTATCGGCATCCGGAGCGCGCGATGGAGCGGCGCAATGTGGTGCTGGAGACGATGGTGGAGACGCACGCCATCACGCGCGAACAGGCGGACAAGGCGAAGGCGGCTCCTCTGAAGCTGGCGCCTCCGAATGTGGAAGCGAGCGATGCGCCATATTTTGTCGATATGGTGCGCGAGCAACTTATCGGCAAATTCAGCGACAACGAATTGAATGACTCGTCGTATCGCATTTATACGACGCTCGATCCGGACTTGCAGAAGGCGGCGGCGCAGTCGGTCGAGATGGGCATCAAGTTGGTGGATGAGCAGGTCAAGAAGCTGCGCACGAAGAAGGTCAAGGTCGGAAAGAAGTTTGAGACCAAGGTGGAGCCTGGGCCGCAGGCGCAGGTGGCGCTGGTGGCGATTGATCCCCATACTGGGGCGGTGCTGGCGCTGGTGGGCGGACGCGATTACGGCTGGAGCCAGCTGAATCACGCGGTGGCGAAGCGGCCGACGGGATCGATCTTCAAACCGTTTGTGTATGCGGCGGCGATGAATACGGCGCTGGATGGATCGCCGAACGTGATTACTCCGGCGTCGACCGTGGTGGATGAGGCCTCGACGTTCACGTATGGGGATTCGATTTACGAGCCGCGCAACTACAAAGAGGAGTATCACGGCGAGGTGTCGCTGCGGTACGCGCTGGCCATGTCGCTGAACAATGCGACGGTGAAGGTTGCGGAGCAAGTCGGGTATGACAAGGTGGCGGACCTGGCACGGTCGGCGGGAATCGCGTCGGTGAAAGCGACTCCGGCGATGGCACTCGGGTCGTATGATGCTTCGCCGCTGGACATGACGGGGGCGTACACAACGTTTGCGAACGGCGGGATCCGGCTGTCACCGATCCTGTTGCGATCGGTGCGAACCAGCAAGGGCGACGTGATCTCGAACTACAACACGGATCAGAAGCCGGTGATGGATCCGCGGATTGCCTACGTCATGACGAACATGATGGAGGGCGTGATCAATAACGGGTTGGGATATACGGCGGTGCGGCTGCGCGGGTTTACGCCTCCGGCGGCCGGTAAGACCGGGAGTTCGCACGACGGGTGGTTCGCGGGGTATACGTCGAATCTGTTATGCATCGTGTGGGTGGGGTATGACGACTACAGCGACCTGCGGCTGAGCGGGGCGCAGACAGCGGCGCCGATCTGGGCGGAGTTTATGAAGAAGGCGGCGGCTCTGCCTATGTACTCGGATATGCGGGAGTTCTCGCAGCCGTCGGGTGTGGTGGATGTGCAATTGGACAAGGCTACCAACCGGCTGGCGACCCCGAGCTGCACCGACGACTACACTTCAGCGTTTGTGGCGGGGACTGAGCCGCGCGATACGTGCGAGACACAGCAGGGAATCAAGGGCTTCTTTACCAAGATGTTCGGGGGAGACAAGCCGGTGATGCCAGCACAGACGGCGCAGGATCCGAACGCGAATGCCGACCCGAAGAAGAAAAAAGGGTTCTTCGGCAAGATTGCCGGAATATTTAAGGATGACAAAAGCTCGACTCCGGTGTCTAAACCACCGGACAGCGGACCGCACTAGGGCGGATCTTGGACTTCTGACTTCAGACCTCAGGCTCTGGTTTTCAGGTTTTGCGATCGGAAACTTGATTTTTTGAACCGAGCGAAATCCTCGCCCTAGGGCCTGAACTGTGCCAGAATAGCTGCAACGACTTGGGGGTGGCCTATGGCACTCTACCCGAAGGTTTCCGTTCCTCTCCTCATTGCCTGCGCTTTCATGCTTGCTTCAGTTTCGCGGGCGCAGGTTTCGCACGCCGATCCAGTGCAAGTCAAGCCACCGTTGCTGCGAATGATCGATCCGCCTTCGCCGGATGCGACGGCTTCCGATCTGGAGTCGCGTGCGGACGAGTTGCACGCGCAGAAGCTGTATTTCGATGCGATTGATTATTACCGGGCGGCGCTGGGGAAGATCAGTGGAGAGGGTCAGGCGAAGATATACAACAAGATTTGCCGGACCCAGTTAGTGATGACGCGCTGGCACGATGGGCAGAAGAGCTGCCAGCAGGCAATCAAGGTCGACCGCAAGATGCCGGATCCGTACAACAATCTTGGCGTCGCGTACTACGAGGAAAAGAAATATGCGGCGGCGATCAAGCAATATCACAAGGCAATCGAGCTGGATGACAGCGCGGCTTCGTTTTTCAGTAATCTAGGAGCGGCGCTGTTTGCGAAGAAGGACTTTGAGAAGTCGGCGAAAGCGTATCAGCGCGCGCTGGAACTTGATCCCGATGTATTCGAACGGAGTTCACGGCAAGGTGTGCAGGCCCAGGTGCCGAGGCCGGAGGATCGGGCGCTGTATGACTACACCGTAGCGAAACTCTATGCCAAGATGGGATTCTCAGACCGGTCGCTGGAGTATCTGCGCAAGGCGATGGAAGATGGGTACAAGAATTTCAAGAACGTGTACACGGATCAGGAGTTTGCGGAACTGCGGAAGGATAAGAGGTTTACGGAATTGATGGCGTTGAAGACGCCTGGCCTGCCGGAGTAGAAGAGACTGAGTAATTGGGGAATTTGGTAATTGGGTAATTCGAAGCCCAACCGCTTTTTGTTCAATTACTCAATTACTAAATTTCACAATTACTCAATCTCAGAAATCATTCAATCGTCTCACCGAAATTATTTTGCGAACCCATCCACTCAATCGTGACCGGTGGTAGTTGCGAATGAAGTGTACTTCGGAAGCGTGGATGGAGATGTTTATGCTCTGACTTAACGATTTGCCTGAGATGTAAAGCACAGTTTACATCTAGGTTTTACAAAGCTTTACAAAAATAGACGGAACTTCTTCCGAATACGGTGTTTAATTTTTTTAACATACTCCTGAAAACAACAGGGTGAGTAAGGAGAAACGGTAGCCCACCGGAACGCTGACCCGAGCACGCCCCAAGCAAGCTTTCCGGTGGGTTTTTTGTTAGCCATCAGCCTTCAGCCATCAAACACATATTAGCGTCGGCAGTGTGCTGTTCCGAGGTGTTCTATTGCGCGCCTTGCGCGCAACCCCGGACGAGGCGTCCGGGGCTACATTTCTTATTGGACGGTGGGGCTGCGCTCGCCGATGTAGGCTTCCACAATCTTCTTCCATTTTCCCTGGGCTTTGAGGATGAACTCCACGGCGTCGCGTAGGGCGCCTTCGCCTCCGGCGTGGGGAGTGGTGTAGTGTGCTTCCTTCTTTACTTCAGCGCGGGCGTTCTTTACGGCGATTGCTAAGCCGCCGGCGCGCATGGCGGGGAGGTCGATGACGTCATCGCCGACGAAGGCGGCCTCGTCGAGGGCGACTCCGGCTTCTTTGACGATTTCCTTGAAGGCCGTCCCTTTGTCCTGAATGCCCTGGCGGACAAATTCCAGCTTGAGATCGCGGGCGCGGAGGGCGACTGTTTCCGACACGCGCTTGGTGATAAGACCGGTTTTGATGCCGGCGAGGCGGGCGAGGGAGATAGAGGCACCATCGTGGGCGTGGAAGCCTTTAGCTTCGATCAGGGATTGGCTTTGGAAACCGAATCCGCCCTGGCCGCTCTGGTTGGCGGATTTTTCGAGAACGCTCTGGGGGGCGCCTGGCGGGGCAGGGAAGATGAATAGCTTGCCGTCGGTAAGGACGCCATCCACATCGAAGAGCAAGAGTTTGATTTTGCGGGCGCGGGCTTGAGCAGAGAGGTTCTTGGGCATTGCGGGCATTTTATCAGCCGGCAGAACGGAGAACGCATCTCTGAAAGAAGATTAAAACATTAACCACGAAGGGCACGAAGGTACACGAAGGAAAGCTGCTCGCTATCTACTTTGGCATTAAATGGGGTTCGCCGGCTTCGCGTCGTCCGTGATCGAAGCGAAATCCCAAACTCGAGTACCACTGGTGATAATTCATCGCCGAACCGTTCACAAAGGTGTAGCCACTCTGAAAAAATGAATGCTTACCGAGGTTCATATCCATGGAAATAGCGGCGAAGGTAGACTTGCCGTTCGCGGTGAAAGCCGATACCAGATCTTGACTACCGAGTTGCAGGTTCCAGAACGCGTGATTGGTGAGCTGTCTGGAGAGGGACAGTGTTCGGTAATCACCCCGGCCGAAATTGCTGTCAAACTTGGAATAGTGAAAGTCGGCGCGGAAGCCCGTGTGCAGGATTTCGCTCCAAGCGATGCCGTACATTTGATTCCAGGTTTCGTGTTCGTCACCAGTTTTCTCACTTTGGCCCAGCGTGGTGTAGAGCATGATGTGGCGGATGGGTTCAACGTGAACTCCGACATTTACTCCCTGGAACAGAAGCTTGTCGACCAATCCTGTACCCACAATCGTTGTCGCTGCGGTGGGCACGTCGCGGAAATAGTTGTGATAGATATCGAAGAAGAGCCTGTGGCTCGGTTGAAGATGAATCGTGAGATAGCTGCGGCTAATGCCGGCGCCGGGACGAATGCCATTGGTGGTGACGCCGCGCGGGTCGTCGGCAATGAGCGAGTGATAGACCGAGATCGAGTCTCTGAAAGAAGCTTCGTTCTCGAAGAACAGATAGGGACGGTCTAGCTTCCATTCCAGGGTGCTAAGGGCCAGGCCGGTGGTGCTGCTGAAGTGGAAGGAATCGTAGCTGCCGCCGGTGAAATTGATGAAAGATCCGGCGATGCGATGGTCGGGCGCATAATCCCAGGAAGTGAGATCGGGAGTAGAACCGCCAAAGATGCCGGCCGTGACATTCCGGTTGAGCTTGCGGCCGAAGTATCCGCCATCAATGGTGTCGAGGCTCACGGCCCAAGGAAGATAAAGACGGCCGAAGCCAGCGACCCAGGGGGAATCAGGATTGTCGTAGTAGAGCTGCATGGTGTAGGTCTTGTTGAGCGTGTCGGCGATGGTCGGCTCCTGGAATTGCGAATGGCGATTGACTCGACCGCGCCAATAACCCTGCAGATTCCAGTGCGTCCCGAAAATGTTGGTCATGTCGCTCTGGAAGGAGATGCCCTGCTGCGTGCTTGTGCCGGGAGTGGAGCCGGTGCTGGTGATGTTGCTGTAGTCAATGCCGATTCGCCCTTGAATGCGGCTTCCGGAAGAGGTTGCGAGCGCAGGCTGCGGCGTGCGGTCAGGTTGGTTGGGCAGGATCGTTGTAATATGCATGCGAACAGAAGCGAGCGTTTTGTCCGTCAATGCGTTGCGCGCGGTCTGGGCATCTTCCGGAGTGAGCATAGCCAAGTCACCACGCCGAAGGGTGCGTTTGGCTTCATGGACTTCGGCGACCGCCGAGGTGCTCGCGACCGCGAGAATACGAAGTTCAGCCACGAAAGCGTCGCGGTTCGGTGCGCCCTGATTCGAGGGTGTGCCCGGCTCATGGACGATGAGCCGCATGCCGACCTGCAGACCTGAGTTCGACCCGCCATCGATGTAAACGGAGTCCGCGGCAATCCCCTTGACTTGGAATGTGACTCTGGCCGTGGGCAGCGGGTGCGGCTGTGCGGGGGCCCGTTCGACCGCGGGGGCGAAATTCTCGGGACCAGCCGTGGGTGAAACCTCGGCTATGTTCGCTGCGGTATCTTCCTTTTCTGCCGGCTTTTCTGCCGGGCTTGACGCTGCTGTTTCCGAGGGCTGTTTCGCCAACGCGGGAAGGATGTTCAACAACACCTTTCGATCAGCGGTTTCGACGGTGAAGGGGCGCAGCGAATCAAGGTCGACCACGACACGAGTGACGGGTGGACTGGCATGGTTCAGTCCGATCCGGACTCTGGCAACACCGTTCTTGCCAACCAGGATGTGTTGCAGCGTCTGCTTGGGCGAGACGTTGGGAAAATCGGCGATCAATCGATCAGGATTTTTCGCGAACGTCATGGTCGGAGTAATGGAGTCCGAGAGATTGATTTCCACGGATACTTTGTCGCCTTCTGTCGTGACCCGAACTTGGCTGACCACGGCAGGCTGATTGGAAGACGCGTATGCAGCTACGCTGCTGATGAGTAAGAGATAAATATATAGTCTGCGATTCATTGCGCACTCTCAAGAATGTGTGATTGCTTGTACTGACAAGCGCGAGTGTCGTTCCTACGGAACTTTGCGCGCTTGTTTCACTTCACTCAGCAGTGCCGAGTCTGTTATGAAGCTCGTGCCGTCCGCTAAAGCGGAGTCGGTCAGTCCCGCTTCCGACTACCCGGCACTCCGTGGCGGGCTTTCATATACCGCCTCTCCGCGGCTGAATCCCGATTGATCCGGAGCGTTATTCCACGAAACCTGCTTGGGGAGAATCAACTCCCGCTGCTTCGAATCGAGGATCATTTGCCCATGGCGCCGCGAGCGGCCCCGTACCAGCTATCCATCGAGAAGTGACACTGTTGACAGTCGGTGGAGAATCCCATGGCCTGATGGCTGGGGGCCGTGGCCTTGCGAAAGGCGTTTACGTGACAGCTCACGCATTCGGTGGAGAGCCCGAAGCGGTTGAACTGGCCGACCGTGCCGACCTTGTGGCAGGAGTAGCAGTCAACGGCCGCATGAGCGCCGATCAGCGGAAATCGATCCTGATGCTCATTGATGTTGTGAATGGAAACCTGCCACCCATTGGGGTTGTGGCAGAGGTCACACTGGGCGCCATTCTTGCGGCGATGCAGATCGGCGTGGCAGTTCTGGCACTTGACGGGGCCGTTGCTGAAATCGAGATCCTGGTGGCAGTCGACGCATTGCACTTCCGTGTGCCGGCCACGCAGCGGAAACTTGGTTTTCGAATGGTTGAATTCAAGTTTGGCGCGCAGCGGCTTCCAGCCTTGAGTGCTGTGACACTCCTGGCACCCGATCTTGAGCTGGTTACCGTGCGGGCTTTGAAGAGGAGTATCGAGCGTGACGTGCTGACTGAACGCAATACATCCGGAGAAAAAGCTGAAGCTGAATAAAAAAAGGGCCCTGAAAAACGACAAAAGATGATTTCCTGCGATGGATTTTTGATGCGACTAAAAAGGCGGTACGTCTTGGGACGAACCAACAATCACTCGACACAGAGATTGCATTTGGGCTTGCACATGATTTGCCAGACGCCAAAACTGCATAAAATTGGCGGAAATTCAGCCTGACTTCGTGTGCCCATGCGAAATTGCTACACCGGAGAGAAAAACAATTACGCAGCGTATTTTGCTATTGCAGGTGAGGGTCCATGCGCGGCCGAGATGCCCAATCGAATACGGTGAGACTAAATACATTGGCGTAAAACCAACGCCCATACGAGGAACCACGTTAAGGCGTACAATCCTGCTCGGTTTATTACTACGGTTATCTGGCAAAGGGGGCGAAAAGGGCACAAGATGCAACGAATCGACGCTTTGATTTGGCTGATAAATCGATTCGGGACATCCATGATGAGGGGCCCTAAATTCGCGGTTTTCGCAGTGGTTCTTGCCTCGTTGCCGCTGACTGGGGTGTCGCGACCCGCACAGCAACGTGAGCGTGCACTGTGCTGTCTTTGCATGTGCCATGCGGTTGACGAGCGTCAATGCGCACAGTCCTGCGTCGACATGCAACATGGCACGAAGATTATCGAAGAGCCCGAGATGAATGCCTGCACGAAGAGCTGCCTGAAGCACGGAGTCCGGCAAATCTTCTTCTCCGAGGATGGGACTCGGTTCCTGATTACTCCTGCTGTGAGTAAGTAGATTCCGTTTCTAATCAGAGCCGGAATCGTTCTGGTGCGCTGGTGCATTTTACGCAGGAGCACTCGCTTCGCTTCGCTGGACAGCCGAAGGCGGCTGTCCCCACATTCCCTTTCCTCTTCGGTCATCAATATCGATGTTTTTCCTTTGATGGTGTTTGTTCCGCTGGGAGTGCGTTCACTGCGACGCAGTTGGACGCCCGCGCCAAAAACATGCGCGGGGCGCCCCGGACGAAGGCGTCCGGGGCTACACAAGTTCTGGGCGAATGGTTGGCGAAAATCTGAATTCGGGCTAGAATATTTTGATGCAGTCCCTTCCTGCCTCACTGTCCTGGGCACATCCTCTGGTGGCGGAGTGGTTTGTGCAGCGATTTGGTACGCCTACTGAGCCTCAGGAGCAGGGGTGGCCGCACATTTTGGCCGGGCGGACCACGCTGATTTCGGCGCCCACCGGATCGGGCAAAACTCTTGCCGCCTTTCTGGCTTGCATTGATCGGCTGGTGCGGAAGGCGCTGGCTGGGCAGCTGTTGGATCGGACCGAGGTCCTCTATGTTTCTCCGCTGAAGGCTCTGGGAAACGATATCCAAAAAAATCTGGAGATTCCGCTGGGGGAGATCCTTGCGCTCGCGGGGGAGCGCGGATTTCTGATGCCGGAGATTCGGACGGCGGTGCGGACTGGCGATACGCTGCAGCCGGAGCGGCGGGCGATGCTGAGACGGCCTCCGCATATTTTGGTGACTACGCCGGAGTCGCTTTACATCCTGCTGACTTCAGATAAGAGCCGGGCGATTTTGCGGGATGTGGAGACAGTGATTGTCGACGAGATTCATGCGGTGGCGGATGACAAGCGGGGGGCGCACCTGGCGCTGTCACTGGAGCGGTTGGAGGCGCTGACAGCAGATTCCTCGTTGCTGTCGCTCCTCGGGACAAGTGATGGGGCGTTAGCGTCTGCTTCGTTTAACCCGAGAAAGAAATCCAGGTTGGTGCGGATTGGGTTGTCGGCGACGCAGAAGCCGATTGAGCTGGTCGCGCACTTTCTGACTGGGACGGGGCGGCCTGATCCTGTTGTGGTTGATGTGGGACATAAGAGGAAGCTAGATCTGGCGGTGGAAGTTCCGC
>QIAL01000352.1 GCA_003225535.1 Acidobacteriota bacterium
GCGGTTGATCTCGTAAACGCGGTCGAACCCGCCCACGACCAAGCGCTTCAGGTAGAGTTCAGGAGCGATGCGCAGGTAGAGATCCATGTCGAGCGTATTGTGATGGGTCACGAACGGACGTGCGACGGCGCCGCCGGCGATGGGCTGCATCATGGGCGTCTCGACTTCAATGAAGCCGTGGCCATCGAGCGTATGGCGGACCGACTGCACCAGTTTGGTGCGCTTGAGAAAAACTTCCCGCACCTCGGGATTCATCACGAGATCGACATAGCGCTGGCGGTAACGTAGTTCGACGTCCGTGAGTCCGTGCCATTTTTCAGGAAGCGGCAACAGATCTTTGCTCAGAAACTCGAGTTGTTCGACGTGAACGGACAGTTCTCCCGTGCGCGTGCGGAAGAGATATCCGCTGACGCCGATGTGATCGCCGAGGTCGAGGAGTTTGTAGAGATCGAATCCCTTTTCTCCGACGGCGTCTTTCTTGACGTAGATCTGCAGCTTCTTTCCGCCCTGCTGGATATGTGCGAATCCCGCTTTGCCCATGAGGCGGATCGCCATGATGCGTCCGGCGACGTGGACGTTGATCCGTGCCTGCTCAAGTTCCTCGGCCGATTTGGAGGTGTAGTCGGCGAGGATTTGCTCGACGGTGTGGGTGAACTCGAACTTCGTGCGGTAAACGGGCTGTCCCAACGCCTGAATCTGCTTCAACTTCTCGCGCCGCAACTCGTAGATTTTGTCGTCCAGTGCCAAAGGAAGTCCTTTATGCCTTGCGAGGAAGGGAGATTATAAATGGCGTCGGGGCGGAGTTCGGACTTTGATTACCGAAACCAGGGGCTTTTTCAGATCCATTCGCAGATTTCTCTGCAATGCTCGACGGCGAGAAGAATGAGTTTCTCGGTCGAATCTTTTGTTGACCTGAAAAGGGCAGCGAATCTATTTCGGCTTGGCCGGGCTGGCTGGGTCGTCGTCTTTGATCAGCACCCATGTGGTGATGCCGAGCGCGGCGGCACCGGCAACCCCGATCGCAACAGGGGAGTTAAGAATTCCACCACTCGCGCCAGGAGACGCCCCAGCCTCCCGCTTGCGATTCTTGCGCTTGCTCTTATCAGTGGAGTTGTCCGAGGACTCGTCGCGTGTGGTCTCCTGACCCTGAGCGAGCGTGACGCTTCCCTTTCCGTCACTGACCGTCACATCGCCTTTGCGGGCTGCAATCCGCACGGTTCCGTCGACATCCGTTACATTGAACTCGGTCCACGCAGTTGAGGCCGGCTCTACTTTGACGTCGCCGGCTGTAGTTGCCATTCCTTTTGAGGTTGAAACCGTAACGCCGCCATGATCAATTTTGACTGAGTTTCCTTCAAATTGAACCAGGGAATCGGATAGGACTCGGACTGTGGAGCCAGGTTGATTGATGTTGGCAACAGAGTCAGAGCGAGTTTGAAGAAGATCACCGGAGAAAATTGCCGAAGACGGACGGGGTACGTGAGCGCCATTCACCCATGCCGGTCCGCTGATATAAAGCATGGCCGCATTGGAATCGGCCGCGAACAACGAAAAGGGGAACAGAACCGTTAGCACACAACTAACCATACCGCGAAACGCGGACCCACCCATTCCCACACTCCGTTAATAACTATGTTGATGACTGTTTGGGGAATCGTACCCTCGTAAGGAGTTGCCCGTCAATGGCTTTTGTGCTAGCCGCTTCAGTTTTCGGTGGAAAACTTATGATGGAGAAACGGCGAGTTTCCGCTCGGGACAAGGCATTCTGATCACTCCCATCGTTCGACGGCGTTCCACCAAATGGTTCGCAGCCACTCACCACTGCAGGTTTTTGCCCACTGCCGGTGTGTCCACCAACGGGAACCAAATTCTGTTGGGTCGTGTGTGGCGGCGACGGAGAAGGACTTGCTCCGGAGTTCATGCCGAAAGATACTGAGCGCCCGGCGCGTATGAAAATCGGAGGTCACAATGAGAATGCGAGCGCCATCTTCGGCTGTGAGGCATTTTTCGACATCATGCGTCTCCTCTCGTGTTGATAAGCCACGAATGGGGCAGATGCTCACTGAAGCTGCATCCGGCAGATCGCGCACGTACTTCTGCGCCAGATCCAGTTGCGATAACTCGTAGATCCTAGTTTCGGCGGGAACATCGATCAACACATGCTTTCCATAACCCTGATGCAGCAATTCAAGGGCATGTGCGGGACGACGATCCGTCTCCCCAGCGAGCACAAGAATCAGGTCGGAAGGCTGGGGACCATCGACGAGGAGCATCCTGCCGGCGTTGAGCGCGAATATGATCAGCAGCACTGCAGCAACAACCCCGATTGCGAACCGCACACGACCTCTTGCCGTCCAGTTCCTGATCAATGTCGAACCTCATCCGTGGTGTTCAGAATTTTGAATGGTCCCCCACTTTCGTGGCGGATAGGCCTTGAAGGGTGGGTGCTAGAATTGAGGGTTTCCTACCTATCATTCCGCGTTGTCCTGGAGGCCTCATGACGACCTACTCTGCCGCAGATTCGGCGGTTGATCAACTAAAGAAAAAGATTCAGCAGCGAGAAGCGCGTGTTGGGATCATTGGCCTCGGTTACGTCGGCCTCCCTTTGGCTCTGTTGTACAGCGAAAAGAAGTTCAAGGTCACGGGCTTCGATATTGATTCGCGAAAGATTGACACTTTGGCGAAGGGTGGCTCATACATTTATCGCATTGCCCCCGAGGAGATCCAGGCAGCTCAAACCAGTGGCTTCAACGCTACCGCCGACTACTCGCATCTGACAGAGATGGATGCCATCATCATCTGCGTCCCCACACCATTGGATGAATATCACGAGCCTGATCTTAGCTTCATCACCAGTACGACGCATTCCATCGCGCCTCATCTGCGGGCCGGACAACTGGTGGTCCTGGAGAGCACCACGTACCCGGGCACGACCGAAGAAGTCATGATCCCGATCCTGGAGAAGGAGAATAAAGCAGGACTGAAAGCGGCGCGAGATGGAGTGTTTACGGGGAAGGAATTCTTTGTGGCGTTTTCCCCCGAGCGTGAAGACCCGGGCAATACGACGGTGGCGCGTCCAGACATTCCGAAGGTGGTAGGTGGACTCGACACTCAAGCCTCGGAACTGGCCCGTGAACTGTATGGCTCGATTTTCAACCGGACGGTGCCCGTTTCCTCCCCAGCCGCGGCGGAAATGACCAAGCTGCTCGAGAACATCTACCGCTGCGTCAATATCGCCCTGGTCAACGAACTGAAACTGCTCTGCCTGCGCATGGGCATCGACATCTGGGAAGTGATCGAGGCCGCATCTACCAAGCCCTTCGGATTTCACCCCTTCTACCCAGGGCCTGGCCTCGGCGGACACTGCATCCCGGTGGACCCCTTCTATCTTTCATGGAAGGCGAAGGAGTGGGACTTCCGCACGCGTTTTATCGAACTCGCCGGTGAAATCAACACCAATATGCCTTATCACGTGCTGGCCTCCGTGAGCAGTGCATTGAACACTCGCAAGAAATCCGTGAATGGGGCAAAAGTGCTTGTGCTGGGTGTGGCCTATAAGAGGGACATCGATGATCTGCGCGAGTCGCCTTCGCTCACCATCATTGAACTTCTGCAGAAAGACGGCGCGCAGGTCAGTTATCACGACCCTTATTTCCCCTTCATCGGCAAGGGGCGGAAATATGACTTGCAGATGAAGCGCTCAGAATTGAAGGATCTGGGACAGTACGACTGCGTCTTAATCGTAACCGACCATTCCGATTACGACTACAAACACATTGTCCAGGAGGCACAACTCGTTGTGGATAGTAGAAATGCAACGCGTGGAATCCAGAGCCCCAAGATCATGCGCTGCTGAGAAGCGGGAATTTTAGCGGGGGTTCTTCCGGAAAATCTATCCCGTGAGTAGTGTAGTTTTTTGCATGGGTGCCCGGAAGGCTTCCTCAGGCCAGAAGGCGAGCGCCGCAAACTATTTAATTTCAATAATTTACGGTGCATCTAGAGCGGCTCGAAATGGCCTCTCCCGTGCATACTGTAGTTTGAAAGAGTAGACTTTCGTTTTGGTAGCCCTGCCAACCCCAGGTTTCCTCGTTTTTGGGCAGGGGAAAATTTTTGCAGTATCCTCAGGGTTTAGAACCCGAGTATTAGTGTGACTATGAGTCGGCCGTCACAAGAGTCCATCTTGTTTTCTTCGTTGCCCAAGTGGCGAGCGCCGTGGTCTGAGTTTTTTCTCAGCTACGGGGCGCAAGTGGTCATCATCGGAATCCTAGCCTGGATCCCGGTTCTGCATCCCGAGATTCTGGAGCCGCCGAAGAAGGACTATCACGCGATCGAACTGGTTCCTACGCCAGTTCCGGTAGATCACACGCCTCAGCGTCAGCTTCCGAGGCCTGTGCTGGCGGCGAAACTCGATCCGATTGATCCTCCACCCTCTGCGCTGCGTCTGCCCGCTCCTGCGCCGAAGCCGAAGCCAAAGGTGGAAGACGCACCCGCCCCGGAAGTCAAAATCGACGCCAAGAAACTTGCCCCGGTTCCGGTCACCAATGCGCCTGTAATTCCGCGGACGATCAAAACGAACGTGTTTTCGACGGGAAGCTCGGCGCCGCAGACCATTGAGCGTGCGCCACAGCATGTACAGACCGGGGGATTCGGTGATCCGAACGGAGTACCTGCCCGCACCACTCAAACTCAAGCCGTGAATATCGCGCAGGCAGGCGGCTTTGATATGCCCACCGGCCCGGGCTATGGAAATGGAACGGGAGGAGCGAACGGCGCTCGCGGAGTGGTCGCCAGCACTGGATTTGGCAATGGCGTAGCTACCGGCAATGCCCATACTTCCTCTTCCGGTAGCGTAAAGCAGGCGGGATTTGGCAGCGCGGATGTTCCGGCTCCCCCCACCGTTCAGTCTCGACCGGCGCAGGCGGCGCCAGCAAAAATAGTACCCGCGGAAATCCTTTCCAAGCCAACGCCCATCTACACGGATGAGGCTCGGGCCAAGCGAATTGAGGGTGAGGTACTTCTCGAGGTGGTTTTCGAAGCGAGCGGCAAGCTGCGGGTGGTTAAGATCGTTCGCGGTCTGGGTCACGGTCTGGATGACTCTGCAGTCCGCGCCGCTGAACAGATTCGCTTCAAGCCCGCATTGAAGGACGGTCAGCCCTCGGACTCGACAGCGGTCGTCCATATCATTTTCCAATTAGCGTGATCGACTCCCAGAAGGTTCTTATGCACACGGTTCGTTCGGGTTTGGCATTGGCGGTTATTTTCCTGGCTTGTCTGTTCGCGGCGGGGCAGGATTCTGTTACTTCACCCCAGCCCTCCGCTGTGGATAGCAAGACAACGTCTGCACCGCCGCCGTCCACGGCGCCCGCGTCAACGGAGGGACTGCCTTCTGCCGCGCTCTCGCTCAACGACGTTATCGATCGAGTCGTACAGCGCGAGCACTATTTCATGGCGCAGATGCGACATATGCATCCGTTGGTCGAAACTTACCTTCAAGACTTAAAGAACGATGCCAACGGCAACGCTTCTCCGGTCAAGGACCAGTATTTTCTCGGTCGACTGGACATGAGCGATGGCCTTGAGGACGTGTCTTTTGTGGGACAGCCTGGTTTCGGACACCGCATGGTGAGCAAACTCACCGGCGTCTATTCCCTGCACTATCTGCCTATGGGATTCGCCCAGATGGTGGTGCTCGATAGCGATTTCCAGAAGCGCTATTACAAGTTCAACTTTGTACGGCGTGAATTTCTGGGTGAGGTTCGGTGCCTGGTAATCGATGTTCAGCCACGCGAAGGTGAAAAGACAGCACGCTTTCTGGGCAGGATCTGGGTCGAAGATCAGGACTACAACATCGTTCGTTTCAACGGAACGTACTTTCCCGCACCCAAAATCAATTTCTTTTTCCATTTCGAGAGTTGGCGTATGAACATGCGCCCCGGGACTTGGCTTCCGGCATATGTCTACTCAGAAGAGTCGAACCTGAAAACCGGTCTGACGAAAACCCTTCACTTCAAGGCTCAGACTCGCCTCTGGGGCTACGACTTGAGAGGATTGAGCAAGAACGAAGAATTCACGCAGATTCTAGTTGACGCACCCCAGTCTGTCAGAGATCAAAGCGATGCCGCCGCCGATCCGAGTCCGGTGGTGGCCGAGCGCATGTGGGAGAAGCAGGCAGAAGAAAATGCAGTAGAACGCATCCAGAAGATTGGTCTACTCGCTCCTCCCGGCGAGGTCGACAAGATTCTGGCGACGGTCGTGAACAATCTGCTGGTGACTAACAATATCGACCTGCAGAGCGACTTCCACTGCCGCATACTTCTGACTTCTCCACTGGAGTCTTTTACGATTGGACACACGATTGTAATCAGCCGGGGACTTCTGGACGTGCTTCCGGATGAAGCGTCATTGGCCATGGTGATGGCGCACGAACTCAGCCACATCGTGCTAGGCCATCATTTCGACACGAAGCTGGCGTTCAACGACAAGCTCTTTTTCCCGGATGAAGAGTCCTTTCAGCGTCTCGATTTCAAACGAACCTCAGCGGACGAAGAGGCGGCTGACAGCAAGGCGCTGGAACTACTGAAGAACTCGCCCTACAAGGACAAACTTGGCAATGCTGGATTATTCTTGAAGGCGCTTCAGCAGCACTCTCCCGATCTACCCAAGCTGATTCGGCCTCATCTTGGAAACAGTTTTGCTGGCGGCAAGAGCATCCGCATGTCAACCTTGCTTGCTTCCGCCCCGGCACTCGACGAGAAACGTCTGGATCAGATCGCGGCACTACCGCTCGGCGGGCGGATTAAGGTCGATCCGTGGACTGACCAAGTCGAACTCTCCAAAGCCAAGCCCGTGCAATTGACTTCCGCGCGCGAGAAAATGGAGTTTGAGATCACACCGGTCTTCCTTTATCTCACCCGGATGACGACTGGAGGGACGGAGAAGATGGCGCTCACAACCACGACGCCAGCAGCGGAGACGACCCCGAAGTAAGGCTTAAGGGACGGGGAGCGCGCCCAGGCGCGGTATGGATTTGCTGGAGTTTCTTCGCCTGCGCCTACTGGGCCGGTGCCTACTGGATGGCGCTGCCGACTTGGGAGAATACGTTGTTGGCATTCGATCCGATGAGTCGAATCGTGCCGACAACGATGACCAGAATCACAGCTAACATAACTGCGTATTCCGCGATATCCTGGCCCTGCTCATCGTTCCACAGCTGCTGTAGAAGTTTTGCCACGGGGGCTCCCTTATAAGTCCAAGATTGATGAAAACATCGGTGCCAACGGCACACACATTCACAAACTGGTCCTTAAGGGGAAACTATAGTCGCTGCAAATCGCACAACCAATGGCACGTAAGTGCCACTAGCGGGTGACTTCGGTCACGTAATAGGCTTCAGTGGGAGTGCCTGATTTACAGCAAACAGAGCCAGTTCCAAACGCGTGGAAACACCCAGCTTATCGAAGATGTTGCTAAGGTGGTGTTTCACGGTATCTTCGCTGATCTTGAAGTATTCGGCGATTTCCTTGTTGGAATAGCCGGCTACAACCGCCGAAACGATTTCCAGTTCGCGGGGAGTGAGGCCGAACTTCTTCTGTCGCGCCTCGTCGTGGGTCGACTGCATGAGCGTCCGCAGGTACTGCACCAGGTTCGAAACGCTCTCCCGGCCCACCCAATACTCCCCGGCCATCACCGTCTGTATAGCTTTGAGTAAAAGCTGGGTGGCTGAATCCTTGAGAACGACCCCTCTGGCTCCCAGCTGGAGCGCCTCGACAATTTGACTCTTCTCCGCCGCCGCCGTCAGCAGGACGACCCTGACAGGAGTGGCATTGGCGGGCATACTCAGTTCGCGCAACGCCTCCAAACCTGGGTGCTTGGGCATCGCTAAATCGAGCAGAAGAATGTCGGGTTTCAATTGGCGTGCTAATTTCACAGCTTCGGCACCGTCCGAGGCCTCACCCAAAACTTTGAGATCTGCTTCCGCTTCGAGCAACCGCCGCAGCCCATCGCGGAAGATCGGGTGATCGTCGGCAATCACCAGCCGAATCTGTTGTGGCTTTCTAAAATGCATGCGGCAAATCCCCGTTCTTCGGCACGATTATCTCCAAGCGCGTTCCCTGTCCGGGATTTGATTCTACAGTGAGTTCCCCGCCGATCAAACCCACCCGTTCCAGAATGATCATCGGCCCCTTTCCCGCTTCTTTCATTTGTTGAGCATTGTAACGACCGGAGAAAGGGAACCCCTTTCCGTCATCTTCCATGGTCAGGCTCCACTGGTCCCCGACCGATGCCAGACGCACCAAGGCATGCCGAGCGCCGCTGTGCTTGCGCACGTTGACCAACCCTTCTTGCACGATGCGTAGAAATTCGCGGCACACGCGCTGCCGCATTTCGAGCTCGTCAAGGTCGGTGACAAATCGGGCGCTGATGCCAGTCTCGCGCTGAAAGCGCTCGACTGTATCTTTTAGCACGCCTAAGAGGCGCTGTGAGTCAACATCGATGGCCTTCATCTGCTGCATCAACTCGCGCAGTTTGAGGACCTCTTCTCGCAGCAGACTCTGAATTCGGCCTAGTTCTCCATCGATCGGACGATTTGCTTCAGCCTGGCGCCGCAAAACGTCGACCTGCATTTCGACAGCAATCAGTGACTGTACGGCGCCATCGTGGAGTTCGCGCGCAAAGCGTGCGCGTTCGGCGGCTGAAGCCCGGCGCCGCAAGCGGTGGAGGAGATAAACGTTGTAGACCGCCGGCCCCACCTGACGAACCAGGTCTTGAAGAAAACGGAGTTCCTCTTGTCTTTCGCCACGCCACGATGGATTGAACAAAAATAGCCGCCCTCTCCAGTCTCCCCCGAACAAGAAAGGTACGGTCACCAGAGAGTCGAAGGATTGCGCTTGCCGTAACTGAGACAGGGAAACCAGGTCGGTCATCGGCACCTGGTGCCCCGTCTCATCGAGTGCCAAAGTCTTCCACTCATCTCTGTCCACAGACGCGTAGCACACTTCCCCTGGGAAATTGTCGAGGTAGGTCTTGGCATCGCGGATCCCCGACTCGAGCCAGTGAAATTCCGCCGGCGAGCTTCCGTTGGGCTTGCTCATTTCGCCAGCAAAAACTCGATGACTGCGGGTTTCCTGGGAAGCAATCATCACTCGGGAAGGACCGTACATGGACATAATCTCGCTGAAGATCTGCTCGATAGTGCCAGTCAGTCCTGCCTCTACGCGCACCCGCGACAATGTCCCTGTAACCACGGCTTTCTCGGCTCGAAGATGTTTTTGCTGCTCCGCCAGATATCCCAGAAGCAGCCCCATCACGAGCAGGTAGATGGACAACATGAAAAGCCGCTGCGGATCGAACTCCTTGAGATTGACATTCAGCCCAGCCAGCACGCGCACTGTCTGCGACCCTCCCGGCCCCAGCCAGATATGAATCATCATCTTTTCGAACCATAACAAAGCTACTTCGGCAGCCGCCGTTCCCAACGTTTCCCACAGGCCCCAGCGGTACGCGGCGGCGGCAAGGGCAAAGAAGAAAAAGAGAAAAAATGGAGTCCTTGGCCCCTCGGCAAAAATCGAAATCAGCGCCGGCCACGCGATGTCGCCTGCGTGTACCAAGACTCGAAAAGCCGAGGTCGATTGCTCCCTCCGTCGCAGCAGCATCATGATGAGGATCCCATTTGCCATGTAGAAGACAAACAGGCCATATGCTGCCCAGGAGTGTCCCAACTCTGTTGGGTCCATTCGAATCGCTACCAGGGTCGACACCGCTAGAAACACGCGGGCCGTCGCGAGCCACCGTTCGATACGGCGCGTCTCACCCGGATCCTGCGGAATTCTCATCCTCCAGGATTGGCGATAGCGAAGGAGGCAACAGCACTCCAGATGGCGACGCCCACTAGGTTACTACAGTAACCAGGCTGCAACCGATCTTGCAATCTAGAATAGCTGCGGCAGGAGTGTCTGTGAGCAAGAGTTCCAAAGTGTGGTTGGCGGCGGTGGTGGCCTTGATGGTGGCCGCGATCCTGGCTGCTTCGTTTCTTCCACGATCTTTTGGGTTGACCGCTTTCAGTGACATCATCCAGTCGCTGCTTTTGTTGTCCGGCGCAGCGGCGTTTGTGCCGGTGGCTTTACGCTCTCGTGGAAGGGTCCGCTTGTTCTGGTCACTCATCGCCATGGGGATGACGTTCTGGCTGGCGTATCAGATGTTCTGGACGTACTACGAGGTGTGGCTGCGCCGTGATGTTCCCGATCTTTGCGCATGGGATATCGTTCTTTTCCTGCACATGGTTCCGCTGATGGCGGCTCTCGGCATCCGTCCCCAGTTCTCGCGCGATGAATACTCCGCTCGCGTGGGCCGTCTGGATTTCGCTCTGCTGTTGGTATGGTGGTTTTATCTGTACGTTTTGATTGTGATGCCGTGGCAGTACGTCGTTCCCGATGTGCCAGCCTACAATCGCCATCTCAACGACGTCTACGTTGCTGAGAAACTGGTGCTGCTAACCGCGTTGCTAGCCTCCTGGATTGCGAGCAAGCGCGAGTGGAGAAGGATATACGCCTGGCTATTCGGTATGAGCTTCTGCTATTCGGGGGCTTCTACCCTGTGCAACTGGGCAATCGCGCGGAAGACGTACTATACCGGCAGCTTTTTCGACATTCCGTTGTTCGCGGCAATGGCTTCTTTGACTTGGGTCGCTCTCAGAACCAAGACTGAGAATCTCGAGTCCGATGCCTATGGGGGCTCTTCGGCCTACGGTGTCTGGGTTGCTCGTTGCAGCATGATCGCCGTATTTTCATTGCCGCTATTCGCAATCTGGGCAATGGCGGACGAGGTTGTACCTTCGAAGGTCCGCATGTTCCGCGTCACACTGACCCTGATGGCAGCGTTTTCGATGGGGGTCATCATTCTTATCCGGCAGAGAATTCTTGACCGTGAACTCGTACGCCTTCTCGAACACTCGCGTGCCGCGATCGAGCAGTTGCAGCGCCTGCAGGCACAGGTCCTGCAATCTGAGAAGCTGGCGTCCATAGGACAGCTGGTCGGAGGTGCGGCTCACGAACTCAATAACCCGATCACGGCGATGCTGGGGTATTCCGATCTGCTCCTCAACACTCCGTTAAGTGCTGAGCAGAAACCAATGGCGGCGAAGATTGGACAGTATGTTCGGCGCACGAAGTCTCTGGTCGCCAGCCTGATCAGTTTTGCCCGCCAGTCGCCGGCTCCGAAAGCGCCTCTCGACCTCAATACTCTTGCCCGAACCGCGGTCAAGCTTACTGAGCCTCACTGGAAGGCGCTGGAATTTGACATCCAAACCCATTTCGACGCGGCCCTTCCTAAGGTTTTGGGGGACTCTAATCAACTGCTTCAGGTCTGCCTTCAACTTATTGGCAACTGCCTGCATGTATCGGGCGAGCGCGGCGGTAATGTCTTAACGGTCGGCACGGAGCAGAATGGCGGCACTTGCCTGCTTGAGATTGTCACCCAGGCCCTGCCTGCCCTGGATGCAGAACAGAAGCCGATTAGCTCACCTCTGGATCCGGAAGATGCCTTGGACATGAGCGCCTGCCAGGGAATTCTGCAAGAACACCGCGGCCGCGTTTTTCGCGAACGACGGGAAGACGGTTCACTGTTGCTGTGCATGGAGCTGCCGGTTGCAGTTCTGGCCCCGGCGACTGAGAAGGTATCTACAAAGCCGGGGATGTGGCAATCTCAACCGTCCGCTTAAGCTGGCCACAGGCCGCGAAGATGTCCCGGCCACGAGGCCGCCGCACAAAGGTTGGAATGCCAGACTTTATCAGGACATTCTGAAATGCCGATACCCGGTCGGCTGTAGGAGTCAAGAAGTCGATCCCGGGACCGGGATTGAGGGCGATCAGATTCACTTTGCTCGGTAAACCGCGTAGCAAGGTTACAACCTCTTCAGCATTGGTGGTGTCGTCGTTCACACCGTCGAGAAGCACATATTCAAACGTGATGCGTTCGCGATTCCGTAGCGGAAAATCGCGGGCCGCTGTGATCAAGGTAGCTAAGCTCCACTTTCGATTAATCGGCATCAGGCGGGTGCGGGTCTCGTCGTTCGATGCATTCAACGAAATGGCCAGCTTCGGGCGAATCGCCTCTAGACCGAAATCGTGGATCCGCGGGACAATGCCTGCCGTCGACACCGTCATGCGGGACTCCGCAATACCGACCTCTTCGACGAGCAGTCGCACAGCCTTTATGAAATTGTCGTAGTTCAGGAACGGTTCTCCCATCCCCATAAAGACAAGGTTCACCCTATCCTGAGGTGGGGAAACGTTTTGATCCGTGAGGACCCTTAATACCTGGCCGACAATCTCCCCGGCGGTAAGATTTCTCTTCACACCCAATAGAGCAGTGAGGCAGAACTGGCAATCTACAGCACACCCCACCTGGCTCGAGACACAGATCGTGGCCCGGTCCCAGCCGCGAGGACCATTTTGCGCGGAATCGCCAGCCTCGGTGCCGTCTCCTGCCTCCCCGCCATCTCCCTCGGGCATCCAAACGGTTTCCACAGTCTGGCCGTCGGTGAGTGCGATCAAGTATCGAACCGTTCCATCAATGGAAACGAATCGTTTTTCGACCGCGGGCAGGCCGATCGTATAACCATCGCCCACGAGCTTGCTCCGAAGGGCTTGCGGGAAAGTTGAGATTCGGTCGATGGACTCCAGGCGCTTTCGATAGATGCCGTCGAGAAGCTGTTGAGCTCGGTAGGCGGGCTCATCGAGGCCTGCAACCAAAGAGACCAGTTCCCCGCGGTCCAATCCGAGCAACAAATTGTGTGCTAGATGAGTCATATAAGGCTGCATCTATATGATATGCAGATGCGAAAGATCGATCATGTTTTTGGAGCATGTTTCACTTCACAAGATGGCTACAAACTATTGATTATAAAGAGTTAAAGTTATTTTCGCACACCCGCCTGCCCTATGTAAGAATAGTTACAGTCCTTTCCGGAGCGTACCTATTCTAGTCTTGGAGGGGATTCCAGCAGGAACTATCTCATGGCTCAGGAAGTGCGCAACATTCGCCGTCAGAAACTACCCAACGGTCTGACGGTGATTACCGAGCAGATGCAGCACATCCGGTCGGCATCGATCGGGGTGTGGCTGCAGACCGGTTCGCGCGACGAAGACCCCGAATGGAATGGGATCTCGCACTTCATCGAGCACATGGTCTTCAAAGGGACGAAGCACCGTACCGCGGAGGAAATTGCACGCCAGGTAGATTCCATTGGCGGCAATATGGACGCGTTCACTGCCAAGGAATGCATCTGCTTCAATGTCAAGGTTCTTGACGAGCACGTCCCGGTGGCGCTCGACATTCTCAGCGACCTGGTGCTAAATCCCGTATTCGATGCCGCCGACATCGCCCGAGAACGCGGCGTGATCATGGAAGAAATCAAGATGGATGAGGACAACCCCGACTATCTCGTCCATGAGATCTTCACGCAGAACTTCTGGAAGGATCATCCGCTAGGCAAACCGATTTTGGGAACGAAAGAGACCGTGAAACGCTTCGAACGTGATTCGGTCCTCGATGCTTATGCCCATCGATTTGCCCCGGGGAACATTATTGTCTCGGCGGCGGGCAATCTCGATCACGACCGCTTTGTCGAATTGGTGCGCGGTCACTTCGCGCAGATGGCGCCGATGACCAATGGCTTCCATTCGTCGACTCCAAAAATCTCGTCACGAATCATTTTGCGAAATAAGAAAGCGCTGGAACAGGTGCAACTCTGTATCGGCGTGCCGGCACACCCGATTGCGCACGAGAAGCGTCATGCGGGCTATGTTCTGAACACCCTGCTTGGCGGAGGTATGAGTTCGCGGCTTTTTCAGAACATTCGCGAGCGGCAGGGACTGGCGTACTCGATCTACAGCGATTTGAATCCTTACCGCGACACCGGATGTTTGGCAGTCTACGCGGGAACCTCGCTAGCTTCTGCTTCAAAAGTCGTGCAGTCGGTGGTGAGTGAGTTTCGTAAACTCAAGAATGAGTCCGTTCCTGACGAAGAACTGCGCCGCTCGAAAGCTCAACTGAAGGGTAGCCTGATGCTCTCGCTCGAGTCGAGCACGTCGCGCATGTCGAACCTGGCGCGGCAGGAGATGTATTTCGACCGCTTCTACGATCTCGACGAACTGATTGAAAGAATCGAAGCGGTCACCGCCGAGGACCTCTCCAGGCTGGCAAGCGAATTTTTCAAGCCCGAATCGGTCGCCGTCACAGCTCTGGGGAACCTCAACGGTTTGAAGCTTACGCGCGATCAACTGGCCTGCTGAGGGCCTCTGATCCCGCTTTCATGTGGCAGTTGTAACTTCCTTCAGCGTTCCACATCCCATTTCAGACCCGCAGGTAAAAACCTGCTGACAAGATCGAGATTCAATTAAGGAGAAAACATGAAAAAGATTCTTAGCAGTTTGACACTGACGTGTGCCCTGATGGCATCTATGGGAGCCTTTGCCCAGGATCAGATGAAACAGGACGACATGAAGAAGGACGACGCCCAGCACGATTCCATGAAGAACGACCAGATGAAGAAGGATAGGAAGAGCAAGAAGGCCGCAAAAAAGGATCACATGAAGAACGACGATATGAAACAAGACAACATGAAGCATGACGACATGAAGAAAGATGATTCCAAGAAAGACGAGATGAAGAACAACTAAGCGAGGGGTTCGAGGCGCGGGGTTTTGAGCCCCGCGCCCCCATTTCATATCTTCATTCCTGAAGCCCAACCAGAATCTGCTTTCCAAATCGAGTTGCTAGGCTCGGTATGTTTCCCTCAGGGGCTTGAAGCCCATCCTTTTCTGACTTGGACGGCGCGGCTAAAGCCGCGCCCTTTCAAACCACTTGTCAGTGATCTCGGATCAACGGGTACGGGTACGGGTACGGGTACGAGCACGATCTTCGGCTTCGACACTTGGGCTCAATTCGGCCACCGGCTCCGATGAAGCGGGAGAGATGCTCGCGATCTGCAAGTACTTCCGCATGCACCGCACGCAAGGGACATAGCCTTCGCGGATCGCTTCTTTCGCCGTCAGTGTCCGAATCTTGTCTTTGTTGTGAATCACGTCACATCCGGGGACGTGGAAATCCTTGGCCCCGGCCGACACAACGACCACCATATCAGGAGGGATGTTGCGTCCAGGTTGTGCATGTTCCGATTGCAGCGGATGCGGTACCGTGAGTGTCGGCGAACCCGCGCGCCCTGCGCAAGCCTGCGTTCCAGCCTGCGTCCGAACCCAGTGGGTACTTCGATCATGCGCTCGTCGCTATACAACCGGACTACGTTCTGAGTTCCTTCCAACACCGACTTGCATCGCGTGCAAGTGCCGAAGTGTTCTTCCATCGCCACGCGCAACCCGGCATCCAGATCGCCTTCGATGTAATTCGAGATCTCCTTCCACACCTGTTGGCAATTGACTACCATGGCTTGGTTCCCTTCTCGAAGGGCAGACGGCTGAACCAGCCTTGCTCCCACCCTCCGGCAAGCAGGTCCCGTAACATGAGGCGTGCTCGCAGCAACCGCGTCTTCACCGAGGCCACGGAGATTCCGAGCGCCTCGGCCGTTTCTTGAATGTTCAACTGTTCCATATCTCTCAGCACAAATACTTCACGATATTTTCGGTCCAGCGAAGCTAAAGCTTCTGCCAGCTTCTGTCGCACTTCTTTGCGCTCCAGGGCTTCGGAAGGAATTTCGCGCCAGTCGGCGAAGTCGCGGGGCGTGTAATCTCCCTCTTCGTCGCGGCGGTCATCGATTGCTTCCGTCATCCGCGTTCGCTCCCTTCGCCGCCGCATGAGCGCCTCATTGACGGTGATCTGGATCAGCCAGGTACTAAACCGCGCCTCCGCGCGAAACTGCCGAATGTTGGCCAGCGCCTTCAGCATCGCTTCCTGCGCCGCATCCTCGGCGTCGGCCTCATTGCGCAAAATCGCCAGCGCCGCCGCATACACGCGCCGTTCATAGGGACGCACGAGTTCATAGAAAAGCCCAGTCTGGCCACGCTGCACCTGCGCGATCAACTCCTGCTCGCGCGTCGTGCCTTGTTCCGGATTGCTCAAGACAACGTTCAACTCGGCCATCCTGCCCTGCTGCAGTCAGTATTCAGGATCTTTCTTCCAACCCGTCCACATCGAGACGAAGTTGTTCCACCCATGCAAAAGCACCATCACAAGATGGCCGAAGACGAATGCCAAAATCCCCCACATCACCAGGAAGTGCAGCAGGCGGGCCCAGTGGAAGCCGCCCATCATCCAAGCCAGCCACGACAACTGGACCGGTTTCCAGACGGCAAGCCCGGTCAGGACAGAAAGCATGCCCAGCATGATCACGGTCGTGTAAGCATGCTTCTGCAATGGGTTGTAGGCTTCGTGTTGCTCTGGCTTGGGTCCAAAGAAAAAGTAATGCTTCACCATGGGCCAGACGCCTGGGACGTCGCGGTGCGTGAACAAGACCTGCCGGTAGTTGCCGCTGAAAAGCTGATACCCGAGATAAACCAGTCCGGTCGCGAGGTATAGCCACATGAAGGTCAAGTGCCACTGCAGCGCTCCGCCAAGCCAGCCTCCGATCGCGAAGGCCTTGGGCCAATGCAGCAAATCTTTTTGCGGAATCTTGGTTCCGAAGCTGGGAAATGCGCGGAATATTTGCAGGCCGCTGCCCACCATCACGAACAGTGCGATCGCATTCAGCCAGTGACACAAGCGGACGACCAGCGGATGCTCATAAACCGCGCGGCCTAGAACCTCGGTTTCTTCGCCGGCCTGCCGAACGATTTCCACCACCGTGCTGCTCATGCGATCTCCAGTTTCTCAACTACAATCCGTAAAACGACGAATACCCTTGATCTTCCCAATAACCAATCTTGTCGAGGACGTTCGTCACTTTCAGGTCGGTCAGATACTTGGCCTGCTTATACCCTATCTTCGTTGGGACGTTCAGCCGCAAGGGCGCGCCATGCTCCCGTGTCAGCGGTTGATCGTACATTTCGTAACACAGCAGAGTTTGCGGATGGAGGGCCGTCTCCATATCGAGGGATTCGTAATAGTCATCGGCACAACCCACGGTGACGAGTCGAGCTGAGGTATCGGCGCCGATCATCGCAAGAAAATCGGAGAGCCGCGTTCCGCCGAACCGGCCGATGACATCCCAGCCTTCCACGCACACATGGCGGGTGTTCTGTCGGATCCGCGGCAGAGCCTGAATCTGCGCCAGCCTGTATTCGCCTGGCTTCTGTACTGCTCCGCTGACGGTGAGAGTCCAGTTTTCGAAGATCACTCCCGGGTCATCGACGTCATAGTCATTGATCGGAAATCTCTCAAACGGCGTCAGTTCAGAGTCTCGAAATGTAGGGGCCAAATGCCGGCGACGAAACAACTGCTTTGAAGCCCAGTCACTGAAGCCAAGTCCGCGCCTGAGGAGTGGCTCCTGCAGGCTTGGAACGGCAAAGACTCCCAGCACCAAGACAGGTGCAACCTTCAAAAGCTCCCTGCGAGAAAGGCGAGAGAACCCGGCCTCGTTCACGCCTGTCCGGAGGTCCCTGCGCTCCACCATGCCCTGCGGTAGCTTCGGAGCAGCGGAAACGGAGTCAGCAGGCTTCGAATCGCCGGCCACAACTGACGGTTTCTCGGCTTTCTCGGGTTTCTCAATCCGGTCGTTGTTATCGTGTTCTTGATCCATGCTCTCTCTCAGCGACGGACTCCCTCACCATGGGATTCGGGGAATCCCACAAAGTTACGTCAAAGGCTAGTCCCCGTCTAGAAACTTTGCGGCGCAGCAGGTCCACCCGAGTACCGTTGAAATAGAATACCGCTGGCCTTTGTGGCGTAAAGCGGGGATACTAGGCGGAGATTAGGACAGTTTGCGTCTATGGCCGACCAGAAGACGGGAGTTCCAAAAACCGGCCAGCATCTTCTACCGGGAGCAGCGTCAACGAATTCGCCCCGGCAGCAGCGCCTGATGCTCGTGGCGCTCGGATTACTGCTGATTTCTCTGACTTTCGTTCTGTATCGAGACCGCGACTTCTGGTTCCCCGATACGCAGGACGCCGACACCCGATCTTTGTCGCCTTCGGTTGCGCAGGATACTCCTCCCACCGTATCCCCCGCCCCGCCTACCGCCACGACCGCACCCGCATCACGAAAGAAGCCCCACGTGCGAGAGGCTGTGAGCAAGCAGTCGCAAAATAACAACGATTCTTCGAATCCAGAGCCGGCCGTGACGACTACCCGGACCGTCCTTCCGCCTCTGGAAGTGGAAGTGGTAGCCGGCGACGCTCACCGAACCGTGCGTGCCGGCAGTAATGCGGTACACGTCGATTTAGAGCGTGTGCCGTCGAGACAGGACTTGGCGTCGGTGACCAGCAATGTAAATCAACCTGCGTCCCGGGTAGCAACTCCTGCCGCCGAACGTACCAGTGTCTCGCCGGATATGGCATCGACCATGGTGATGCGGTCGGTGCAACCTGAGTATCCGATGCTCGCGCGGCAAATGAGAGTACAAGGCTCTGTGATCTTGCAGGCGCTAATAGGGCGGGACGGCATGATTCAAGACTTGCGCGTTCTAAGCGGGCCACCCATTTTGGCTAGCGCCGCGCAGGAAGCAGTGCGGCAATGGCACTTCAAACCGCACTATGTGGGTGCGCAACCGGTGGAAACTCGGGCCAGCATCACCGTCAATTTCATGATCTCCACGAACTGACGGGTGCGTCTCTTTTCCCCTTTTTGATTCTGAAACCCGCTTACCGCTTGTCCCGGTAGTCAATCACAGTCCGGATTTCGGCCCCGAACTTCTCCCGCATACGGCGCACGACAGGATCCTGTTCGGCCCGACCCCGGCCTCCTACGCCGGAGGTCGATGGAGGTCCGCCATTTCGTTTGGGTTGAGACACAACGCTCGCTCCGGCGACCACTTTTAACTTCACCGCCCGGCCCAGTAAACCGCTGGCTGAAGCGATGGCCAGGCGTTTAGCATCGTTGCCCAGCGACATGTCGAGCACGGTCTGCGATTCGGCGATCTTAATGACGAGTTCGTTGCCCTGAACGGTCCACTCGCCGCCGGAGAGTAGGGAGGCGAGGAAGTTCTGATTTCCGTCGGCCAGCGCTTGCAAGACTGCGGCACGAAGTTTTTCGATTTCGTTTTCGGGAGTATGGGTTGCTAGTAACGTCTGAGGTTGCTCCGGTGGCTGTGAAGCTTGAACTGCGGCTGTGACGGCGTCGGCAGAGACGTAGCTAGCTACTTCTCTACGATCGGATACCGGCTCTGCGTCGGGCTGTGGCACCGTTGCCGGTGCGGCTGAGCCCATGATTACGGGCTCTTGCTGGCTCGCCTGCGCTACGATGCGTGGGCCCGGTGGCGGAACGGAAGGACCGGAATCTTCCTGGCGTGGGGTACCCTTGCGCGCGGAGTCGGCGGCAAAAGGGCTGACATAGTTCGGGCGTCCGGGCTGCTCTGTCCGAGTTCCTGCGGACGATTGACTGCCAACGATTGACGGCCTTGCCAACGGCTTTTGTGCATTGGCAGGTGGGGCAGCAGAAACATCACTCAGCAATTGCTCGATCGGGAGCAATTTCTGGGCGTGCGTCATCTTCAGAAGCCCGAGTTCGAGATGGAAGCGCTGTTCCTGCTTGTATCCGAGTTCGCCATGAGTGCGAAGCATGATCTGCAGGTGGCGGGTGAGGTCTTCTTCCCCAAAAAGATCCGCGACTCGTGCGACGCGTTCGCGCTCTTCGTTGGAAATCTGCAAGAGCGCCGAATCTTTGCCAGCGATCTTGGCCACCGTGGCGTTGCGCAGGAATCGGACCATCTGACGCGCGAAATGAGTGGGGCTATGGCCTTCGCTGATAAGATGATCGACCTGCCGAAGGATCTCTTCGCTCTTCGATTCCGAGACGGCCTGCATAACCTGCTCAAGAATGTGAGCGGGGGCGGCACCAACCAGATTGCGGACCGACTCCGCAGTGAGCTTGCCCGCAGACGAGGCGATCGCCTGATCGAGGATCGACAGCGCATCGCGCATGGAGCCATCCCCCGCTTCTGCTAAGAGGGCGAGCGCATCATCGTCAGCCTCGATCTTTTCACGCGTGAGCAGATCGCGGAGCTGGCCGACGATGTCGTCGAACTTTACGGCGCGGAAGCTGAAGTGCTGGCAGCGGGAGCGGATAGTCTGCGGAATGTCCTCGGGCTGCGTCGTGGCGAGCATGAACACGATGTGATCTGGCGGTTCTTCCAGCGTCTTCAGCAGCGCATTGAAGGCGGCGTCGGTAATCTGGTGAGCTTCGTCGAGAATGTAAATCTTGAAGCGGTCGCGGGCTGGCCGGTAGCGAGCAGCTTCACGGAGCTCGCGGATCTCGTCGATACCGCGATTGGTGGCGGCATCGATTTCAATGACGTCAACGGCGTTTCCAGCGCGGATTTCCGTGCAGGACTCGCAGATTCCGCAGGGTTCGGGAACGGGATGATCCTTGGAGCGGCAATTGAGAGCGGCAGCCAGAATCCGGGCGACGGTAGTCTTGCCAATCCCGCGGTGGCCACTGAAAATGTAGCCGTGAGCGGTTCTTCCCTGCTCGATGGCATTCTGGAGCGTCCGGGTGACGTGCTCTTGTCCGATGACCTCAGAGAACTTCTGCGGACGGTATTTGCGGGCTAGGACGGTGTAACTCATGAGGGCGAAGCATCGATTATACGTGATGGGAGATTGATGCGTGACGCGACGAAAATCACAAATACAGGGGATCCGGAGGGTTGGTCAGAAGTGGATAATCAGATCGGTCGCCCCTGTAAATTGGTTCTGGCGGCGCCATTGTCCTAGTCCATGTGTCCCCAGGAGCATGCAGTCAAGTTTACAGGTTGTCGCTGGGGCCGTAATCACGGCCCTTGCGAAGGCGCGGGGCACACGATAGGCTGGTGCGACACCAATTATGGCAGATGCGGCTGGAGCATGGGGGCCGCGGAGGAGAGTCTCAAATGCAAGTCGTCACTGATACGGGACGAGGTAAAGAAGGCGATCGCCGACGGCAGTAAACGCATTGTGCTGAACCTGGGCGAGATCAGCTACATCGATTCGGGCGGGTTGGGAACACTCGTGGCGCTGCACACTACAGCGCATAACACCGGTGGAACGATCAAGCTGGCGAACCTGACCCGCAGGGTTGGAGACTTGCTACAAGTCACCAAGCTGCTGACTGTGTTTGAGGTACATGACTCCGAGTATGACGCGCTGGAGGCGTTCCGCACGGCGGCTTGATTCGCCGCTGTTTCCATCCATAGGAATTGCCCGGGTCGCGAGGCCCCGGGATTCACCTTGCGGGCCGGCTCGTTTTCGAGCCGGCCCGATGTGCGCAGGAATGAAGAGAGTCAAGAAGAAGACGGAACAAACGGGAAGGATGCGTCTACGGATTGAGCAGGCGATTCGGGCGATTCCTCGCGGGAAAGTGTCTACATATGGCGGGGTAGCAAAAATAGCCGGATACCCTGGTGCGGCCCGGATGGTCGCGCGGGTCTTACGACGTGGCTTCGGTTTACCCTGGCAGCGGGTGTTGGGGGCCGGCGGCGCGATCAAATTAACTGGAGATTCCGCGATTGAGCAGCGGCTTCGCCTGGAAGCTGAAGGTGTGCGATTCCGAGGACGGAAAGTGGACCTTAGAACACATCAATACACGACGTCCCGCCGGAAAACTCGCTCGAAGAAAACCTCCTGACTCATCGGACTAGAACCTTCTACCGATCCAGAGTTACCTATGCCGACCGCCGGATACTCCGTACTGCCGGCATTTCTGGAACATGTCCGCCCGGCAATAACTCCCGAAGCGCCCAGTCGATGCGCTCGACACTGTGTTCAATGGTCCGGACGCGGCCCGGATCGAGATGTTCGAGCGACGCGTACAGAATCTGTAATTCGTTGCGAACGTAGGCATTCATCTCCCGGATCACCCGAAGCTTTTCGGCCAGCAACCGGCTGCGTTCCCTTTCATACTGGTAAACCACAAGCGCGGCAAGGATAGCCAGGATCAAGTCGTCAATGAATATCCAGGTGGGATGCCGCACCAGGACAGCGTCAGCACCATAGCCAAGGATCAGTACAGTGAAGAATGTGACGGATGCAATCAGCAGACGCTGACGGGCATTGGGGACATCACTCATACCATGCCGACCGTATGGATAGGCCTCTTTCTGGAATGGTAGCGCGAATCAAAGGCGGCGCGCTACAGAAAATCCGTCTTCGAGGGCGGATTGGTGAGACTCTCTGCCTTCTACTTCTTGAATTGCGGGTCGATTTCCACCTGATATCCCGTGACCATTTTGTTGGTTTCGTTTGCCATACCGATCACTGCCATCAACTCCTTGAACATGGCGTCCGTCATACCTTTCTTCTGGGCAGACACAGTGTGCGAAGCGATGCAGTAGTGGCACTGGTTTGTCACGCTGACGGCAACATAAATCAGCTCTTTGGTCAGCGGATCGAGGGCGCCCGGAGCCATGATCTGCTTGATATTGTCCCAAGTGCGTTTGAGCGTGGCGGGATCATGGGCAATGGCCTTCCAGAAATTGTTGATCCAGTCGGTCTTGCGCGTTGCCATGATGTCGTCATAAATTGCGCGGACTTCGGGGCTCGCATCCTTATATTCGATCAGGCCTAGCGTGGACATTGGGTCTCCGGAAATGAAGTCGACTTCAAAAACGAAAAGATTGCCGCAGAGGGCGCTGAGAAAATCCGCTGAGATCGCGGAGAACCACTCGCCTTGGCCTGCAATAAAATTTTACGGAAGTTCACCACTCAACAACTTTGCGAGTGACGCTGCTGGAACTCGTACACCTACGTAGAAGTGCCCGAACAGCGCATACACTGCGCTGACTTCGTCGAAGCGCATTTCGTAGATCAGCTTCTTGAACACCAGCGGATTATCGGCAAAGAGGTCGACTCCCCACTCCCAATCGTCGAAGCCTATCGAGCCGGTGATGATTTGTTTGACTTCTCCGGCGTAGCGGCGGCCCACCAATCCGTGGTCGTTCATCTGGCGGGCACGCTCTTCGATGGGAAGCTTATACCAGTTTTTTTCTTCTCCGCGACGGCGGTCCATGGGATAGAAGCAGGCGTAACGGTTTGGCGGGATATCCGGATAGAGCCGAGGCTTCATCGCCTCTCTGTGGCGCTCGAGTTTGCACTCGATCTCTGCCTTCCATTGATCCGAATGGGGCTCTATGCCCTGGTCCATCAACTCTTTGTAGATCTTCAGCGTGGACTCGTACAGACCCAGTTCGATGATGGAGAGATAGGAAGTTGTCGGCTCGAGGTAATCACTGAGACGCAGATTGGCAAGTTTGAGTTCGACCTGATTCAAATCAGCGAAAGAGTCACGGAAATGAATCAGCATCAGGTCGCCCTTGTGCCCGATGAGGGAATAGAGCGCAGACTGTCCCGGGGAATGTTTCTCCATCGCGAGCAACGCTTCCGACGCCTCCTGGGCGATCCCTGATTTCTCGGAAGCAGGCAGCGCACGCCAGGCTGGCCAGCGGAGGCGGAGCATCTGGTGCAGAACGCTGTAGCCTTCGGTGGTCAGTGGCACTGCCGGGACATCCGCAGTAGCCTGGGGACGAGGAGCGTGGGTGGTCGTCATTGGGGCCTCTTATGGGGCATTACTCAGACTGAACCGAGCCTTTATTGTATCGCGGCAGCGACTTCGACTCCCCAAAACGGCCGCACGGTAGGGCCGGCTACCCGCACCTAATCGGCCAACTACAAGATTTTCCGGAATGACAGGCCATACAGTGGCGCTTACGCTCCATGGAGAATGGAAAGGATGAATCAGCCATGAAAATAGATAGGTTTGTGAAATCGATCCTGAAGTCAGTTGTTTACATCATGGACGAAACAGCCGATCGAGTGGATCGTGTATCGGATCGGGCGTCGCAACTGGCGGAGAATACACGAGGTATGATCTATCCGAGTGAAGGGCGGACTTTTCGAAATATCGTGAGTTTTGCTGCCGGCATCGGGGTCGGGGTCGCAGCAGGAATGTTGCTGGCGCCGTCGAGCGGCGCGGAATTGCGAAACAGCATTAGCGACAAAGTGCAGAACATCAGCGACAAAGTAAGAGGACGCGCCGAGCCTTACGCGACGGGCACAGACGTCCGTTAGCTTCGTTGTAGTAACATGTTGCGTTAACATAGTGTATAAAGTAGGCCGGATCAGGTTTCCGGCCCGCTTCACTTTTCCCCATTCAAATCCCTCAGAAGGAGCTTCATGAATCCACGAAACGGCATTCTGGCAGCTTCTTTGCTGTTTGCCCTGGCGAGCGGCGGCACTGCTTTAGCACAAAACACGCGGAGCCCAAAGCAGGATATAAAGGATGCGGGACAATCCGTCAAGGTCGCCGCCAGGGACATTGGGCGCGCAACCAAGGAGACCGCCAAACAAACGGAACACAAGGTGAAGCACGAGACGAAGAAAGCTGTTAACACGTCCGCGAAAAAGACGCGGCAAACTGCGAAAAAAGTGGAAGACAAGACGAATCCGAAGTAGACGCAATCAACTAAGCACTTCTTGCCGAGCGATCCCACGGATTGCTCGGCATTTTTGTCGGTTGTAGTCCCTGATCGAATCTCCGACCGTGAACAGCAAACAAATAGCGACCAGCAATCGTCTGGGCAAACGCATCTGAGAGAGAGCACACAACGAATCAAAGACTTGGCTGATGTGCCGTTTTTACCATTTTCAAATGTCAACGCGGCCATCCCTCGGTCGATCGGGGTGGGCAGGTCCAAATATCATCGCTCCGGTGTTCCCATTCTGACGAAGTTGATCATTGACCCATAGCTTCATCCCGAGTTTCATTACTCCCGGGACCTCGTCGGGTGACGCTAGATATCTGGCCTCTTTCTCGAGAATGACTCCAAGTTCAATTTCCCAGTTCGTCCTTTTGCTGCGACGTGGAATCAGAAGATCATCGTTCGGGCCAACGACTGTGTTCGTGGCTTTGAGGAACAGGATCGGTTCCTTCGGAATCTCCATCCCCGATTCACGCGCGTGGTCGTGAAGTTTAAACCGATGCATACAATTTTCCCAGGACGAGCAATCGGTGCGCCCCACCGCATCGAGAGTGGCACCTCTGGGAACGACTCTGGCGACCGCGAACGGAGTAGATCCCCTAACACCAGAGTCCACCGGAGGAGAAGAACGCGCCCTCCCAATCGCAAGACTCTGAGGATAGTCTAAGCGCCTATCATTGACTAATACTCCCGGTTTCTCACTCCTCGGCTCTCCAAACCGAATCAGTTTCATGCGTCTCCGGAAATGCGCCGTTGTCGACGGGCCATGCACTAGACGAGGCACCACCTGCATGCGCACTCTCGATCAACTTCCGATCATCGCAAATGATCGTATGTTTCGTCGTTACGGCGGATTCTGAGCAGGGGTACTAGAAACCGTTCTGTTCGGTACGTGATGGATCATCCGGAAGGTAACAGCTAGAAAGCAGAAAGGCCTTGAAGAATCTCGTTATGAGGAAATCACGGCTTGACCAGCTCGGCAACGCGATTCCTGGCGCACCCATTTTCAGTGTCGTTCGGAGTGATTGGGACAGGTGGTCCGGCTTTGGCGGGCACGGAGGTTGCTCGATTACCACTCCGTGCATCATCGCCGGGCGCGCCAATGCTAGACCTAGGATGGAATGGTAACGGCTACTGCTCCGGCCACTAACAACTCTCTGTACCGGGCTTTGCGGATTAAGTGTGTAATTCCCCAGAAACCAGGTCCCATCAAGCATGTCCGGCCGACAGGTGAATGACATTGAGGGCATTCCACTGTCAGCTCAGGATACCCTTTACGAATACCTTTTCTCGCTTGTTTTGAGTTTGGTCGCAGTTGTACCCGAGGCGTGCCCATGTATTACCTCCGTATAAGTGGCGCGTTTTTACGCATGCTATCTCGCTTGTTGACGTCTTATCGGTATGCCCGCCAGAGATAATCGGCGATTTGTACTTTGCCTACTTCAGCAGACAGTACGTTTCGTGAGAATAACAGCGGCCGGCTGGAATGGAGATAGGTGTAGTGTGATTTTGCAGTCAATTCACAAATCTAACAATCAGCGACAGATATAGTGAGACACGAGGCGTCGCACAAGAATGTAATGCCCCCAGCTTGATTTACGCTGGACTTCGCCTGACGCTCTTCGCTCGAAATACCGCTTTTTAGTACTGAGCACCTGCTCAAAACGTGTCAAGTTGCAAAGTTCACAATTTTTACATCTGTATAAGTTTGGCGTAATATTGTGAAATTAGTGAAACATCAGCAAAATCAGCGCAGACGGACCGGGATATTTGCTGTTGAACAAAATCAGTGCCTGCTAACACGCTTAAGCTCAGCTCACTTCACGACTGCTGTGGTAGGTCGTAAGTAGCGGCGGTATCCAGCACTCCCCCTAGATGCTGAGCTGACCGTTTTGGGGATCACAAACAAATCAATTGTGCGGTAAGTGGAGCTCGACGGTTAGCTCACATCGGACATGTCTGAGCTATCGCTGATCTTATGTTCTCAGCCGCGGCTCACAAAGTGGTTGGGGCTCGGCGACAGAAGCAGCACTTACCATCCCGGCGCGGTTTGCGCCCGCAGGAAAGCCAGGAGGCTACACGGTCATGAGGAAGATGTCACCAATCTATCTCTCCCTAGTTCTGGTCGTGGTTGCGACCGTCGCCGCAAGCGGCCAGTCGTTCCAGGTCCAGTGTCCATCCAGCACGATCACCCACCCGTCGGCACTCCACGACAACAATTCGGAACCTGCCTACACAACTGCGACGACACTTGCTGCAGGTGCCAACGGATATTTGGTGCCGACCGCGAACGTGAACGGCGCGATCAAGTGCCAGCAGATTTCGGGTGGTGACGGTTTCGCAACTATGGGCGACGGCAGCCAGACTTATCTGTTTGCCTTCGGTCCTCTGTCCGGATTGGCGGACATGTCAAAAGGCCAGCCCGGCACACAGTTCCCGAACGTCTTCAATACAGTCGCTCCTCCGTTGGTGCCAGG
>QIAL01000635.1 GCA_003225535.1 Acidobacteriota bacterium
GAATTGGGCCATGCAATTTGCAAGGAGCCGAGCGAGGCGACCGCTGACCGCTTTGGTGAAGACTTAAGGAAAGGCCAAACGCCGCTGTGCCAGGCCGCGAACGGGGTAAGAAAAAAAACCGTGGCAGCAGGGGAATCCCATGGCTTGATACCCAATGCGTTGAGAGCGCCGTAGGTTAAGGTTCGTGCCGAGGAAGGAGGCCGTACACGACTGCTTCCATCACGAACGGCTACCACTTCACAGTGTAGATTTCCTGCGTACTGTTGTTCTGGGAAAGCAGAACCGAGCCGTCGGGAGCCAACCCGATCCAACTCATATACGTTCCGTTTCCAGCTTGCGATCAGGGATGCGGATACGCACCACCCGCGAGGGATATTCGCTGCCGCGGTTCCAGTCCTGAAAGTAAAGGAACTGGCTGTCGCGCGACCAATTCGGATATCCAGTATAGTGCGCGCAAAGTTCCTCCCATTTCTGCGTCCTCGCGTCAAACAACATCATCTTGCTGTCTTGTTGAGAAAGGGCCGCGATGTAGCGCCCGTCCGGTGAAGTCCTAGGAGACCAGATCTCCGTCGCCCCAGGCAGAGGACTGACTTGATTCGTATTCAAGTCCAGCACTTTAATGCCCCGTGATTCTCCCCCTTTCCAGGGACCAAAAACGATCGACTTATTGTCCGGCATCCAGGTAGCGTCGGCGGTTTCATCATTTCCCGGAATCATCTGCCTTGCAACGCCCCCCTCAGCGGGAATCATATAAGTTGTCCAGTGATCGCCCGCTGTCGTACCCATAAAGGCAATTTGCTTTCCGTCCGGCGACCATCGCGGAAGGAAGGCGCGCATCGGTGGAAAACTGAGCTGTACCCGCTCGGTTCCTGCGAGGTTGCTGCGCCATAGGGTCCCTTCAGGGAAGAGTGTATACGCCAACCACTGCCCATCGCGGGAGGCTTCCACTCCCTCGGCGGAGATTCCGGAAAGATATGGCACAAGCTGCGCTTCTTGTGGAACGTATTTGACCAACTCCGCCCGAGGAATACTGCCCACGACGAAGGCCTCATTCGGCGCTCCGCTGGCAGTGGGCTCGGAAAGATTCATCGGCCCGGCCGTCAGGCGAATCGGCGACGGATGGAGAATGCTGCGGTTTCCGGGTAGCTCCCACAGGTCGGTCCTGCCTGCACGAGTCCACTGAAACAGGAAGTCGTCGCTGCCAGCCAGCCACGCACCGCAGCAAACGGCAGAACCCGATAATCCGGGTACAACTTCACGGAGGCCGGCACCATTCGACGACGCTTCCCAGATGGAGCTAGTGCCTCCCATGTCACGAGTGGCCGCTGTGAATCGCAGGACCTGCCTGTTTGGTGACCATCGGAGAGACTGGACGTGACCGGAAACAGTCAGAAGGTTCCGCGGATTGGAACCATCTCTGTTGACGACATAGACATTGTGCCCGTTGCAATAGACGATGGTCTCCGCCCTTTCACCCCACAGCGCGTCTGTGGCGAGCACGTTACCCACAGGCCGAGCGGATCCTCCTGCCACCGGAAGGATCCATAAGGTACTCCCGTGGGCTTCCTCGTCCTTCGAACTACCCCCGGACAAAATCAGCAATTCAGTTCCGTCTGGTGATATATCCGCGGGTCGAGGATTAGAGACCGCGGTAGGAATCGTGGTGGTCTCTCCACCCTTTGCCGACACCTGGGCAAGGATCTGCCCGACCGGCAGAATCTCGGAAAAGTAGATTCGCGAACCATCGCTCACAAGGCGTCCTTGTTTTGCCTGACCGTCGCTCGTGAGCTGAGCGAACTCCAATACCCGAGCAGGCAGCGAAGCCGCGGCGCTCCAGTGCCGCAAACCGAAACCCGCCGATAATAGGGCCAGAATCAGGAATGCACCGACAGTGCTTAACCGGACCCTTCTCCCTGGACCTGTTTTGTCTACGACCGACTCAGGCTCCGAATACGGTGGTGTCACAGGTGCAATGAACCGATATCCGCGTTTAGGAACCGTTTCGATGAAGGCCGGATTCTCGGCGGAATCGCCTAAAGTCTCCCGTAAGCGTCTGATAGTTGTATTCAGGCCGGTCTCGAAGTCCACAAACGTGTCGGCTGGCCACAAGGTGGACCGGAGTTGCTCTCGAGTTACCGTCTGGCCAGCTTGCTCAAGCAATTTGAGAAGAACCTGATACGGCTGATCCTGCAATTTCAGCTTGACGCCATTGCGGCGCAACTCTCCGGTGTACGCTTCCAGCTCAAAGATCCCAAAACGATAGAGAGAACGAACCTCGTCGGATAAAGGCATGCCTTGGAACCCCGTGACAGTTAGACGCGCGGGCCTGACAGCCGGCAGCATTTTATTCAATCGCGCTGCCCAGAAACTCCAAATCCAGACGCTCACACTGCTACGCTGTTATATCGCCGCCGGTCCGTGGGCTGACGGGAGGCCCGCCTTCATGCGTGCCTGGCGAAATAACCGGTCTATTGAGCGGATGTGGCCACTCGCCGCGCGTGTGGAAAGAAGCACCCAACCCTCCCGCCTTTCGCCGCAGCGCTCCCGAAGAATTTTGACGACTCGCCTACTCATCGGAACGAGTCGTCGTCCTTCTGGAGTTTTGCTATCGGGCACGAAGATCAGCCGGTTATCCCAATCGAGATTCTCAATACGCATCTGGTAGAGTTCGCGTTGATTTTCTCATCCCGGTATCGCGCATCAAGATGACAATGTCGCGAAAGAGATCGGCTGTTCGCTTTCGCCACTGGCAATCAGCGGCCGCAGCAAATAACTTTCTTTCGGCGGCATCATCGAGTCTGAGTGATCGTCCGTGCTCTTTCATAAGCTTGATTTCGGAGCACGGCTGATCAGTTTCCATTCCTCGGCTTTGTGAAGCATGCGC
>QIAL01000636.1 GCA_003225535.1 Acidobacteriota bacterium
CGAAGGTCCGGCAACCGCCGCGTTGCCGGCCGAGAGGCATGCAGCGAGTAACAGCGCGCGGATGACGGGCGATGCGGTACGTGCCCCGAGTATTTTATTCTGCACGACTATTCCCCTGGATCAGGTCGTCCTCTCGCGCGGCGGCAATATTCTGCCCCGCCGCGCCACTTGGCAAGACGAGCGTGCCCCCGGCAGACTGCGAAGTCCTTGCTCTGCTCGCCGCGGAGCGATGTCGTCCTGCGGTCAAGCGAACCCGCCCACGGCGGGCCCTGGAGTACACTTCTCGTGCTCCAGGAGCGTCTCGTCCGAGTGACCCCGGAAGGCTGGAAGGTTGATTCTTCAAGTAAGCCCAGGGAGCTCGGGATTGGTCCGCGGCGCAGCCGCAACCATCCTGATCCTCCACATAGGCGCCGGGATCCTCGCGATACTCTCAGGCGCTGCGGCTTTGGCGTTTCGCAAGGGCTCGTCCTCACATCGTCTGGCTGGGAACGTGTTCTTCGCTTCCATGCTGATCCTGTCCGCGATCGGCGCATGCGTGGCCCCCTTTCTGCCGGACAGAGGCTCGGCGGTTGCCGGCGCCTTTGCCTTCTACCTGGTAGCCACGGCGTGGGTGACCGTCAGGCGCGACGAAGGCAGCGTCGGTCTGTTCGAATGGGGTGCGCTGCTCGCCGCGTTGGGTATCGCGCTGGCCGGCGTGTCCCTCGGTTGGGAGGGCGCGAACAGCCCCAAGGGACTGATCGATCCGAAAGGCCAAACCTATGAAACCGCCTATCTCTTCGCCTTTTTGGCGGCGCTCGCTGCCGTAGGAGACGTGCGGGTGATCCTGCGCCTCGGCATATCCGGCGCACGGCGCATCACTCGACATCTGTGGCGCATGTGCTTCGCGCTGTTCATCGCCACGGGCTCATTCTTCCTCGGACAGCAGCAGCTCTTTCCCGCCTCTGTGCGCGGATCGCCCGTGCTTTTTGTGCCGGTGCTGGCGGTCCTGGCTTTGATGATCTTCTGGCTGGTTCGCGTTCGATTTAGGAATGCTTACGAGAAACCCACAAGAATGAGCAGCCTCGCCGGCGGCCGCACACTCACGGGATTGCGTGAGTAGGCGGCGGCGAGTGCGGAGTGAGGTCCGTGAAACTACGATACAAAATCCTGAACGTCATCTTGATCGTCGTGGCAGTTGGGGTGGTGTCGCTGGCGTTTAGTCTGAGCCACGACTCTCCCTGCGGCGCGGCGCCTTCGCTCCCTGCCAACGCGAAGCTGATGAAAGCGATTGTCTACCGTTGCTATGGCTCACCCGATGTTCTGAGATTCGAGGATGTTGAAAAGCCGACCCCTGCGGATGATCAGCTTCTGGTAAAAGTTCACGCGGCTTCAGTCAATCCGCTTGACTGGCATTACATGAGAGGCACGCCGTACCTCGTGCGCACGGACAGCGGATTCGGAAAACCGACAGACCCGCGACTGGGCGTCGACTTTGCAGGCACGGTCGAAGCGGTGGGCAAGAACGTCAAGCGCTTCAAGCCCGGCGATGAGGTATTCGGTGGGCGAGACGGGGCCTTCGCCGAGTATGTCACTGTCCGCGAGGAGCGGGCGGTGGTGCTCAAGCCGGGCAACGTGACGTTTGAGCAAGCCGCTTCCGTGCCCATCGCGGGAATCACCGCCTTGCAGGCCCTGCGCGACAAGGGACAGATTCATCCCGGGCAGAAGGTCCTGATCAACGGCGCCTCGGGAGGCGTTGGCACGTTCACCGTGCAGCTCGCCAAGTCATTCGGAGCCGAGGTGACCGGCGTCTGCAGTACCAGGAATGTGGCCCTGGTCCAATCACTCGGCGCAGATCACGTCATCGACTACACCCGGGAGGATTTCACCAAGGGCGGGGAACGTTACGACCTGATCGTAGACACGGTAGGGAATCACCCGCTGCTGGAATACAGGCGCGTCCTGGCTCCCAAGGGTATGTTCATTTTGATCGGAGCACCTAACGAGGGGCGCTGGCTCGGAGGCGTGTCCGTGATGCTCAAGGCAATGATGTTGTCGCCGTTCGTCAGCCAGCAGTTCGTGCCCTTTCTGGCCGAGCTGAACCAAAAGGACCTGACCGTCCTGGGTGATCTCATGCGGGCCGGAAAGCTGACGCCGGTCATCGACAGGCGTTACAAGCTGAGTGAGGCCCCGGCGGCGATCCGGTATCTGGAACAAGGGCACGCTCGAGGAAAAGTAGTGATACATGTGGAATAGAAGCAGGCTCATCTGCGACATCTGGTCCGCCCGGCGGCGGACAAGTACTTCATGACCCCGCAGCAGGAGGCAGAGCTCGATGCCGCGGGTACGCGGGCCGGCGTCGTCACCGCGCCCGCGGGTGCCGCGGGAGACGGTGCGCCCTCCCCGGCCTGGATGGTGACGGCCGCGTGGCTCGCGGTCGGCATCCCGATCGCGATCGGCGTGTGGGTGACCCTCCGGGAAGCAGCCAAGCTCTTCGGGCTGACGTAACTCACCGGGCAAAGCGCGCCCGTTGCGGTGCACAAGAACCACGGCTTGCATCAGCGGGCGTTGTGAGCTCAACCTTGACGCAAGGGACGTGGCAAACGGTGAGCCCAATGATTGGCGATGACGTCATCCCCATTTTAAGGCCCCGGTCGGACAACGGTGCCGGCGCCGGACTGGAAACCGCCTCGGGTTCAGCGCCGGACGATCGCG
>QIAL01000353.1 GCA_003225535.1 Acidobacteriota bacterium
CGTCCACCATCGACGTGGCCGCGTTCAAAGACATGACGGGCGTCAGCCGCAAGTACGCCATTCCTTTGCTTGAATACCTCGACCGCGAGCGAGTGACCAAACGCGTCGGCGACTCCCGACACATTCTCTGAAGAGCTCAGCCGGACCGTGCACTACTGGTTTCCGCCGCTGATGACCTCCCGTAACCTGTTGCCTCACCCTCGCACTCGATATCCTGACCTTTCTGATCCGAGGAGGTCTTCATGTCTTTCAAAGTATGGTTCCAGGCCTGCATTACGGCGCTGCTGAGCCTGGCACTTTCCACCACGATCGCCGTCGCGCAGGGCAACGGCCACGGCCACGACAAGCATGATCGTGATGACGATAACGATCGCCGGTATGACCGTGACGACCGCGATCACGGCCACGGCAATGGTCACGGTCACAATAACGGCCATGGCCACGGGCGCTACGCCGACCGTGATGGCGACATCCGCGGCTGGTACCGCACTCACTACAATCACCTTCCTCCCGGACTGGCGAAACGCGATCGTCTGCCTCCCGGCCTGGAGCGTCAGCTCATCGTCCGGGGCACTCTTCCTCCCGGCCTGCGCGGCAGAATGCAGCCCTGTCCGCGCGAGCTCGAAGTCATGCTTCCCCCGCCGCCCCCGAACTACGTCCACGTAGTCATCGGAGGCAACCTGGTCCTCTACAATCGGGCCGATTTCCAGATCGCCGACGTCTTCCACTTCGAAATCAATTAGTCCCAGCGGGTGCCCCACCCTTGTCTCGCGTATCTTGCGAGACAGGGTGGGGACTTTGACTTCCTCCGTGTTCCTCCGTGCCCTCCGTGGTGAGCCTTCTGCGTTAAACTCCCCTAAGTGTCCTCCCTAACCGACCAGATGGGTTTCAGCTTCCGCCCGCCCGAGCGCCGCGTGTGGAAAGTCCGCGACTTGGTCGCCTCCGTCCGCACCCACATCGAACGCGAATTTTCCGACGCCTGGGTCGAAGGCGAAATCTCTAACTTTCGCGCTCCCGAGTCCGGACATCTTTACTTCACCCTCAAAGACGGCGACTCCCAGATTCGCGTCGTGATGTTCCGCTCCTCTGCGCGTCTGCTACGTTTTCGTCCCGCAGACGGCTTGCAGGTCGTTGTTCGCGGCCGCGTCACCATCTACGAAGATCGCGGCGAGCTGCAAATCTCCGCTGAACACATCGAGCCCAAGGGTGCCGGATCGCTTCAACTCGCATTCGAGCAGCTCAAAGCCAAGCTCGAAGCCGAAGGCCTATTCGCCGCCGAACGCAAGAAGCCGATCCCCACGCTCCCGTCTCGCATCGGCATCGTGACCTCTCCGCAAGGCGCCGCTCTGCGCGATATCTTGAACATCCTGCAACGCCGCCATCGCTCGGTAAACGTGCTGATCTTTCCCGCCCAGGTCCAGGGTGACGCGGCCTCCTTCGATGTAGCCGCCGGCGTCCGCTTCTTCAATCAGCACGGCAACGTTGAAGTGATCATCGTCGCCCGCGGCGGAGGTTCCGCTGAAGATCTCGCCCCTTTCAACAACGAAGGCCTCGCCCGCTCTGTATTCGCTTCATCAATTCCGGTGATTTCCGCTATCGGCCACGAAACCGACTTCACCATCATCGACTTCGTCGCCGACTTGCGCGCCCCCACGCCCTCGGCCGCCGCAGAACTGGTCATCCGCTCGCGCCAGGACATCGAAGACCAGGCCGCCGCCTTGCACGATCGCCTCACCCGGGCCATGCGCTACCGCCTCTTGATGGGACGCCAGGCGCTGACGGAACTCTCGCAGCACGGTGCCTTCGCTCGCATGATGGAAGTCATCCGCCAACGCCAACAGAAACTTGACGACCTCACTCATCGCGTGGAACTGGCGCAACGCAACCTGCTCGAGAAATCCCGCCGTCGCTGGGAAATCGTTTCCGCCGCCGTGCGCCACTATGATGTCCGCCTGGTCCTGACTGGCATGCGCAAAGAGCTCGAGAGCCGCACTACGGCACTGGGATCCGTCATGCGCAATGTTCTGTTGCAGTACCGCGTCCGCAGCGAGCGCCTCGAAACCGCGTTGCGATCGCTCTCGCCCCTCGCCATTCTCGATCGCGGTTACGCCCTGGTTTTCGATGCCAACGGCAAACTGCTGAAGGATGCCGACGCAGTAAAAATAGGGGACGAAATCTCCGCCCGCCTCGCTCACGGCCAAATCGACGCCGCAGTCACAAAAAAGCAGACATAAAGTGGTCTCAAGTGGTCTCGAAAATGGACTTGAAAGGGGCTTTTGCCCTGAAACCACGCCCGGTTTGTGTAGGGGCGGACGCCTTCGTCCGCCCCGCGAGCGCAGCGAGCGTGCCGCGTTGCGGGCGCACACCCTGCTTTCATTGGCACACTCCGCCGAAACGTTTTTGTGCGTTGCGCATGCAAAACCCACTCTGCCGCCCTGCCCGCGATTTCCCCTGCATTACAATGGAACTCCAGACTGAGGATCAAAGTTCCGATTGCTGCCGCTAACCACATCCTGGTCGCAGGTCACGCAAGCCGCATGGATTGCGCTCGACATCCTGCTCGTTGCCCTTCTGATCTACCAGGTCCTGGTCATGATTCGCGGCACGCGCGCTGTTCCCATGCTCGTCGGGCTCACGGTCGTCGCCATCACTTTCTATTTCGCGCGCATCGGCGAGTTGACCACGCTGAACTGGGTGGTCAGCCATGTCTTGCCTTACGTTGTCTTTGCGTTAATCGTGGTTTTCCAGTCGGAGATTCGCCACGTTCTCGCTGACCTCGGGCGCCGACTGACGTTCCTCAGCGGCTCATCCGCCGAGGGTGATTCCTACGACGACATCGTGCTGGCCGCGAACCTTTTCTCCCAGCACCAGACCGGCGCCCTGATCGTCATTGAGCGTGAAATCGGACTGCGCACCCACGTCGAAAGCGGCGTCCCTCTTGACGCTCGCCTTTCTTACGATCTGCTCGCCACCATCTTCCGCCCCAGCGCACCACTGCACGACGGAGCGGTGATCATCCAGAAGGATCGCGTTGCCGCCGCTGCATGCTTCCTTCCCCTCTCGATGAATCCGCTGCTCTCCACGCAGCTCGGCACCCGGCACCGCGCCGGCATCGGCATCACCGAAGAAACCGACGCCATCGCTGTTATCTGTTCGGAAGAAACCGGAGCCATCAGCTTCGCTGTCGGCGGCAAGATCGAGCGCGATCTCACTGTTGATCAACTGCGAGAACGCTTGAGTGCCGAACTCCGCCGCCACATCACTCCGGCCACCTTGCCCACTACCATCGCTGCCAACAGTGATTACGCCGGCTTCGACTCGCCGCTGTCCGAGCCAGCGCCGCGCAAGTCGGACGCCGGTTCAACGGAGCCAAGCTCGTGATCGCACTATTCAAACGTTATGTCGTCCACAACTTCAGCCTGAAGTTTTTGTCGCTGCTGCTGGCGACCGGCCTTTGGTTCATGATCGCGCGCGACGAGCAGCCGGCCGAAGTCGCCATCCGCGCCCCGATCGTTTTCCAACACGTCCCCGAGAAGCTCGAAATCAGCACGGAATCGATTCCCGAGGCGCAAATCCGCGTGCGCGGCCCCGAGCGCACCATTCGCCAGTTGAAGATCAACGAGGTCCAGGCGGAAATCGATCTCACCGGCGTGAAATCTGGCGAGCGCACTTTCGACCTCACTTCGCAACAGGTCCGTCATCCGCGCGATATAGAAATCAAGCAGGTTGTCCCCAGCCAGCTGCACCTGGCCTTCGACACCAGATCAACCCGTGAGGTCGAGATCCGTCCTCGCGTAACCGGCAACTTTGCCACCGGAGAGCAAATCGTTAAGGTCGACACCGACCCGCCTCGCATCACTATCACTGGACCGCGCCATCACGTCGAAAAGATCGATGCCGCGACCACCGATCCCATCGATGCCACGGGCACTCTCGGCAGCGCCGTCTTTATCACCAACGTCTACGTCCCCGATCCTTTGGTCCAAGTCGAACAAGCCGCATCCATTCGCGTCACTGTAGTTGTTGAAAAAGTCGGTACCGCGACCACGCACTGAGAAAATTGAATGTGGGGACAGCCACCCTCGGCCGTCCGTCGAGCGAAGCCCGACAGCTGTTGTGGCCGCCTGCGAGCGTTACGACAATTGCGCGCTCGCCTCGCTTCCTTATAAGCTCTTGGGTTGTCTTTCGATCGTTTGAAACCTTCTCATGACTCAGCAACGGCAATTATTCGGAACGGACGGAATCCGCGGCATAGCCGGAGAATTCCCCCTAACCGCAGAAAGCACCAATCTCATCGGACGCGCCCTCGGCCACGATCTCATTCGCACGACAGCCAAAGCCAAAGCCGTGATCGGCCAGGACACTCGTGAATCCAGCCGGTGGATCGCCGATCGCGTCTCCGAAGGCCTCGCCGCTGTTGGCGTTGACGTGCACAGCGCCGGCGTTATTACTACTCCCGGCGTCGCCTACCTGGCGCGCTCGCGTGGAATGGCCGCCGGCGTGGTTATCTCCGCCTCCCACAATCCCTGGACCGACAACGGCATCAAAGTTTTTTCCGGCGACGGATTCAAGCTCAGTGACTCCCGCGAACTCGCCATCGAAGAAGAAATCTTCGCGCTCCTCAAGAATCCCGAATCCGCCGCCGACACCGCGCTGAAAGTCCCGCGCCCCTCGCTCCCCGGCGAGGCCGGACTTCGTCACGCCTATATCAAATCGCTCGCAGCCAGCGTCACGTCCGATCTCAGCAAACTTCGCGTTCTGGTCGATTGCGCCAATGGAGCCGCCACTGCCGAAGCTCCGGAACTCTTCCGCTTGCTGGGCATTCAGGCAACGTTCATCCATATCGCTCCAGACGGGAAAAACATCAACGAGCACTCCGGCGCGCTTCATCCCGAGACGTTAGGGAAACATGTCGCTGCGTCGGCAGGGAAGTTCGACCTGGGCGTAACCTTCGACGGCGATGCAGACCGCGCCCTCTTCTGTGACGCCTCGGGCCGCGTTGTGAATGGAGACGGCGTCCTTCTCGCCGCCGCCCGCAGCTTGCACGCTGAAGGAAAGTTGAAGACCAATACGGTAGTCTCGACCACCATGTCGAACATGGGCCTCGAGATTGCGCTCAAGGAATCCGGCATCCGGATGCTCCGCGCTAACGTCGGCGACAAGTACGTTCTGGAAGAGATGCTCAAAACCGGCGCCATCCTCGGTGGCGAACAATCCGGACACATCATCTTTCTCGATGGAGACGCTACCACAGGCGATGGCTTGCTCACTGCCCTCCGCCTCATGGACATCGTCGTCCGCTCCGGCAAGCCGCTGGCAGATTTGGTGAGTGACCTAAAGGTATTCCCGCAGAAGATCCAAAACGTCCGCGTGAAAGAAAAGGTCCCGTTCGCGAACGTGCCCGCAATCCAGTCAGCGATCAACACAGCTGAAAAAGAATTAGATGGGAACGGTCGAGTAGTAGTGCGTTACTCAGGCACCGAAGCGTTAGCCCGAGTGATGGTGGAAGCCGAATCCGAATCAAAGATGCAGACTCTCTGCGCCGCCATCGCCGCCGAAATCCAAAAGGCCCTGGGAGTGTAGCCCGGTTTGTGTAGGGGCGGACGCATTCGTCCGCCCCGCGAGCGGAGCGAGCGTGCCATGTTGCGTGCAAGCAAAACTGTACGCACTACAACGACCGCAGCCGCGAAGCGGCGGGATATGAAAGCCCGGCACGACAGTGCCGGGAAGCCAACCCGATTCGCTGCGAGCCCCGTCAGGGGCGACACGCTCAGCCCACGAACTTACAACGCGAAATACGTCTTCTTATGGCCCAGACTATTCTCATCTCCAATCACTAGCCGATCCGGCCACCCTGGCACCGTCTCAATCAACAAGCGCAACCCCCGCGCATCCTTCGGAACCTTGAACTCCAATTGCGTGGTATACGACGACGCCGGCGTCAACGGCGTCGTCAACGAAGTCCCTAAGCTCGAAGCCACGTCATACTGATGCCCCGCATCATCCAGCAGCCGTAATTCACGCGGTGACGGCATCAGCGGCGCATCTTTCGGGCGATTCGGCGATGTTGTCGTCTCATCAAACCGCGTGCGCAGCGTAACCATGTAGTCGTCCACCGGCCCTTGCTCTTGTCTCTTTACATCGAGCACCGAATACGCCAGATGACAATCAATTTCGCAAAAATATTTTTCCTGCCCGCGCCCGAGCATAGTCTCGTGGCTTCCAGCCGAAAAGCCGAGGAGCAGCACAAGATACACAACCATTCCCCCGGCGATCGCAAACCCGGCAACCCGCGCCAATCGTGGTTTGCGCGCGAACCAGAAGATCACCACCGCCGCGATCGCCGCAAATGTTCCCAGGCTGGCCGCGAGGAACCCTATCACCGCCAGCGGCGCGGGAAAGTTCATATTGCTCGCCGACCCGGTGGCTCCACGAAACATCTCTCCCGCTCCCAGCATCACAGCTCCTTGCTTCTGATTGAAGTCCGGATAAATCTCATCCGCGATCCAGTAGTTCTCCACCAGCAGGGCCAACAGCATCCCCAGAATCCAAACGGCCCACCGGAGCCGCCGCCGTCCACCGTCCGATGCCACAGCCTGCAGGAAGAACTCGACCAGATACGCGGCGCAATAGCAGACATTGGCCAGCAGCGCGAGCACGGTCATCTTTCCAAACGCCTCCAGAGTCAGCGCTGGGCGAAAATGCGGCCACGTCAACCCCAGCCACAGCAACACAACGACGAACAGCACGCCGTTGTACCAGATCCGCCGCGGCTCCCAGAACCGTGCCACCTCACCGAACCCGCATCTGGTTTTACCCGAACCCTCTTCCATAAAGATCTCCCGCAATGAACTTTGTATCGCAAAGTTTATTGGCCCAAAAAAAAGCCACTTCGGCCTTGGGACAACACCTGATTCGTATTTCTACCTGGTCGAAATAGAATCCAGCAGGCTGCGGCGATGGCCAGGGGCACGCAGATGAGAACTCCTATGGCAAGGAACTCCAACATCAGGAAACCATCCCCGGCCGGCCCATGGCGTTCCAGCAAGGCGAACCCGCCAAGAACCATCGCGGCGAGCACGCCAACCAAAAGCACCAATACTCCAACTCCGGCCGCGAGCGCGAATCTCCCCAGCACTCTCATCTCAATGCTCTTCTCGCGTCACCCGGATCCACTCCTCCATCTGATCCAGGTACTCGGCCAATGCTGCGCGTCCTTTTACGGTCAGTCTGTACTCAGTCCGTGGCACGCGCCCTTCAAAAAACTTAACGCACGAGATGTATTCCGCCTCTTCCAGTTTGCGCGCATGCACGCTCAAATTTCCGTCGGTGGTCTTGAGCACGCGCTTCAGGTCGTTAAAGCTCAGCGAATCGTTAGTCGCCAGCGCACTCACAATGCCCAGCCGGATGCGTTCATGAATCAACCGGTCCAGTTCGGGTAGTTCCGGAGTTCGCGGCGCTGCATGTTCACGCGAATGCTGGCGCGCGCGCAGTTCGTGCTTCCCGGATTTTCCACGCGATGCTACCGCCCTACCCACCATGCCTCCTCGCGATCAACAAGCCAAATACGACATGCAGTCCGCCAAATCCTGCCGCCAGAAACCAGTTTCCCCAATTCGCCGGACCAAGCACCGTAAGCCCGCCCAGCAGCATGAAACACAGTCCCATGACCGGAACGATGGGCACCGAAAACGCACCCCCAGTCATGATGCCGGCTCCGTACAGGAGCAGCCACATCGCGGGCAGCGCCGACTCCAACCCCGACCGAAATAGCAGAAAAGTCAGGAACGCCCCAGCCACCAGTGGCGGAGCCAGCCCCAGCGCCGCTTTCCGTGCCGGTCCGGAAAACAGGGGCAGTCCGCTCCGGTTCGCTTTCCATGTACAAGCCAGCAATCCAATAGCGGCTGCCAGGAGTGCCTCAGCCAACCACACCCGCAGCCAGCCGAATGGTGAAACCTGTCGGCTGGCAAACAGGGCCGCAGCAAAAGCGGTTCCGCCCAGCACAACATGTCCCCATCCGGAGACAGCCGTAAACGCTGCCGACCGCTCCATCGTGTCCCGAATAAATCGCAGATCATCGGCAACGTTGGGCGCTGCAGATAGCCTTGCGGATCGATGGAATCTCCTTATCCGGTGCAGCTGAGGATCGACCATGCAAGAAGCGTAGCGCGGTGACAGGCCACTGTCAAGTACTTTTCGCTGCAAAGTAATACCGTCGTTGACCTACCCGATTGGTGCCCCACCCTTGTCGCGTTTTGTGCGGCAGAGCCCGCCCTGAGCGAAGTCGAAGGGGTGGGGTTCTTGACTTCCTACTCTACGGTAATTCCGCGAACTAGCGAACGGACCTCTACTTCAGCAACCCAAACACTCCCACTCCGCTCGTCGTCCCCACAAACACTTTCCCATCCGCAATCATCGGCGTGATGAACTTATTCCCCACACCAAAGTGATCCCGCCCATTGGCGGCCTGATTGGAGTTGTACAGCTCCACCAGAGTCTTGGCGTTGTAAGCGTGCAGCACTGCCGGATTGGAATTCTCCGCCGCCCACACAATCGCAACCTGTCCGGAACTCGACGAGATGCTCGGCGTTGCTCCTGGATATCCGAACGCGTTCGAAGTCCTGGCCACCGCCGACGTCAGCAACTTCGCATTCTTGAACTGAAACGCAAGAATCGGCGACCCGACCGGCCCGTAATAAACCATCCCATTGAAGAATGCCGGCATCGACCACACGCCACCGGGCAGCACTCCAGCGAGTTCCTGATAAATATTGTTGCTCCCGGAATTAAACTTCCCCATGTTCGTGCGATCTACCACGTAAAGGTTCGAATCCTTCCCCGCTCCGACCGCCAGTTGCCAGACCTTGCCGGTGGAGTCCCTCTGGTTCACCAGCAATGTCCCGCCCGACCCGAGATCCGTATCGCTGCCATTTTCCGACGCCTCATTGTCCATCTCGAAATAATCGCCGACCGCTAGTCCACCTTTCGTCGTTACCCGAAGAAACGCATTCCCGTAGTCGCCATTCACGGGGAAGCGCGACGCGTTAAGGGTCGTGTCGAACACTCCATTCGCAAGCAGCAGCAAGATGTTGCCGATTCCATCTGCCGCCATCCCCGCGCCCGAGTTCCAGATCGCTCCTTCATTTCCATTCGGAGTCAAGTTCAGTACAGTCGTCCGCGCCAGCGTCGTCGCGTTGTAGCCCATGATCCATCCCGTATACGGACGGATGTCGCAATGCGACGCCCACGCCAGATAAAGAATATTTCCAGCCAGAAGCAGCCCGGCGCGCTCTTTGTACTGCCCCGGATCGAAAATCACATTCCCGCCCGAACTGTTGTCTCCAGTCCCCGGATACGTAGCCGCTATATCCACGGGCCCGCCACGAACTTCGGCCCCGGTCGTCGCGTCCAGTGCATGCAGCCGCTGATGATATTTCCCCGAACCATCCTTCGACATCGCCACCACAAAGATCACTGGATTCCCCGTCTTTGGCCGCAGAACCACCGGTGTCGACGTGATCCCGATCTCCGGTGTTACCTGCGAGCATCCGCGATTGTCAGAAGTTGTCTCGCCAGTTTTCAATGTCGTAACGTGCCAAACATTGGCCCCTGTGTCCGCGTCATAGGCATAGAGCGTTCCGTGTTCGCTCGCAACGATAACCAGATTGTGCGTCACGCCTCCGGCCGACACCGCCGAAAGAAAAAGCGGCTCGGCATCCACCAGTCCATCCGCAGGCAGAGTGAACAACTTGCCAAACGTTGCCGCATTCACATTGCTAGTCGTGAGAATCGTCTCCTTGTTGTTCACTCCGGTTCGTGCATTGCTGTTGTGATAGGTGAGCACGTCTTGCGCGAATGCGGATGAAAGCGGCATAGCAGAACCTCCCGGAAGGACAAAGCTGATTGAAGTTGCTAAAGGACCCCGAGACAACAGCCTCGATGAAGGCGTCGTCGTTGCAGCCTACAGTGTTCCAGAAATTGTCCTACCACTTCAAACGCAGCAGTACATGAAATCCATCCCGAGGGTGCCCCACCCTTGTCGCGTCTTTTTGCGACAGGATGGGATATTTGACTCTGCTCCTAAATTCCGCCCTAAGCAACGTCCGAGTGGAAGTGTGTCCGACGAACACCGTGGAAGAACGGCGCTTCAGCGCCGCGTAAAGTCGCTAAAATGAAAGGAGCTTCAGCCCCACCCTCATGACCGACCTCGCCAAACTTCTGATTCTTCTCGGCGCCGCACTCCTCCTCGCCGGAATCCTCCTGCTCGTTGTGGGCCGACTGCACCTCCCGCTGGGCCGCCTCCCAGGAGACATCCTCTACCGCGGCAAGAACACAACCTTCTACTTTCCATTGGCCACCTCCATCCTGCTGAGCCTTCTGCTCACACTCATCCTGTATTTGATTGGGAAATGGCGGCGCTAGGTAGGTCGATGCAGGGACAGCGCATAGTAGATCTCTCCAGCCGACGGAGAAATCTCTAAGCCGAGGCCACCGTAGCCCGCCCACTCTGTCCCATGTTGATTTTGGTTTTTCTTTGGCGTTGTTTCGTTACTTCCTGTCCGGACGCTTGTTACTTTCCATTTGCAAGACGAAGCTCAGCATTTCGAGTCGTGATTCTCGAATTTCCCCCAGGCGACAAAGAGCGGTTCGACCGGACGGGTCCCGGCAAAATGCATTTCGGGAGGGCCATCACCGATAGCCCAGCGAAGATGAGCGTCGATTTTACAAAAAGGAGACAATTCCAGTGAATACAACGCAGATTCTCACTCTCACCAGGAAAACGGGTCAATTCGCGAAGCAATGTAAATATTCTGTCATCGCCTTCGCTCTCGTGAATGTCTGCTTCTTGCGCGCAGTGGCGCAAGAGGTACACTCGCACGAGACGACAGCGCAAAACGAACAAGCGCAACAGGACCAGCAGAGTGCCCTTCTCAGAAGTGTTCGGCAAGCCACGGAACGGTTCAAGGATGTCAGAGTGGCCGAGAACGACGGCTATCGCCTTGAGTTCGGTTGCGTAAGCGGTGACGACTTTGGCGCGATGGGTCTCCACTACGTCAATGACACTCTGGTGGGCAACGGTATCGTGGACGTCAACCATCCCCAGATCATTCTCTACGAGGCGCATCCGGACGGAAGTGTCAAACTAACCGGAGCCGACTATCTCGTGATCGCCAGTGCGTGGGATGAGAAGCATCCGGGCGTGTCGCCGCAGCTTATGGGACAGATCTTCCACTACTTCTCATCGCCGAATCGCTTCGGTCTGCCCGCCTTCTACACGCTGCATGTCTGGGCGTGGAAGGCGAATCCCAAGGGCGCATTCGTAAACTGGCATCCCAACGTTTCCTGCCAGTCATTCGTTGGCCAAACCACCCCGTAGCCGGAGGATAGTTGGAACAGCGCCCTTTCGATTCCCCTGCGGATCGAAGGGGCCGCTTGCACAACCGCAAACGCGGTGAGCGGGAATCATCATTGTGCCGGCGGGCCTCACACTGATTCCCCGCGGTTCGCGCTCATCCAATCTTCTTCTGCTAGAATGCCTCCCGTGAAAAGACGAACCTTCGTTCAGGCGCTTCCCGCGGCAACCCTGCTTCCAGCCTCACTTTGGGCCGCCGCCCGGCAAGACAACGCCAATCCTGCATCCGCCGCAGCCGTCTACGAACTCCGCGTCTATCATGCGGCTCCAGGAAAACTTTCCGACCTCGAGGCGCGCTTCCGCGACCACACCATAAAGATCTTTGACCGCCACGGAATTAAAAGCGTCGCGTACTGGACGCCTCTCGATGAACCGGAGAAAAGCAATACCCTGATCTACATTCTTCAGCATCCCAGCCGCGATGCCGCTGCTGCCAACTGGAAGTCTTTCCAGGACGATCCCGAGTGGAAGAGTGTCAAGGAGAAATCTGAGGCGAACGGCAAACTCGTCGATAAGGTTGACTCGACCTATCTCGCCCTGACCGACTTCTCCCCGCGATTGCGCTAGACCGCGAACATCCTCGCGTCGCACACTTGTCAGCGACTCGCCGTCTTACTGATCGACACTCTCGGGAAAGAATAAGAGCTCGCATCAAATTCAGCTCTCATTTCTTTCTTCGATAGGTGTACCCATTCACTAAAGTCGCAGTGGTGGCGGTAATGGAGGTAGCGCTCAAAACCGTCACGTTCGTCGCTGCACTTCCCCCAAAGCTCACCGTGGCTCCGGACTGAAATCCACTTCCCGTAATCGTCACTTTCGTCCCACCCGTAGTTCGCCCCGACGTCGGCGAGATCGAGGTCACCGACAGGACAGCCGGCGGCTGCAAGCCGTAAACCAGCAGTCGATTCGAGAAGGTAGCCAGATACACTTTGCCGTTCGCGATTGTCGGCGGCGCAAACTTTGCGTAGTTGCCGACATCATCTCGCGCAGCATTCTGCTTGCTGTCCCACAGTTCCGTGTTCAGGTTTGTCGCGTCGAATGCACGAAGGATCCCCGGCACCGTCTGCTGATTGGAGTCGCCCGAGTACGAGACCGATGCCCAAACAATTCCGCTACCCGATGTGCTTCCGTTGGCGGACAGCGACAAGCCTGCCGCATTGGAATTTCCTGCCGGGCTCGTCATGGTGCTCTTCGATACCGGGGTGGTTTGAAAAGATCCGTTCAAGAACTCAAACGCCTTCAGGTAGTCACCCGGTCCCCACAGATAGAGAACAGCACCGTGGTTAGGACTGTTCCAGTAAATCGGGCCGATCATGATTATTCCGCTGGTCGCCTGAAATTCCTGCAGGTCGCCATTGAACGCCGCGTTGAATTCGCCCATGCTGGCGGTATTGATCAGGCGCAGAATGCCGTCCTTGCCGCCGCCCACGATCGAACTGGTTCCAGGCAGCAGGATGGGCCCGCCCGAGCCGAGGTCGGCGTCAGTTTGGTTGAGGGATCCCTGATTATCAGGTGTGAAATAGTCGCTGACCGAAAGCCCGGTTGAGGTCGCCAGCTTGACCACACTGTCGCCGTAATCAGTTCCGCCGGTATTCGCATCAAAAGTGCCGTTGCCCGTCATGAAATAAATACTGTCCGCGTCGGCGACCAGACCTTGCCCGCCCTGCCAGACGGCGGCTTCACTGCCGTTGGGCGTCGTGTTGAACACCGCCAGCTGCGCCAATGTCGACGCGTTATAGCCCAGCACCCATCCGTGATAGGGACCGATATCTCCGTGCGATCCGAACGCGATATAAACCGCACCGTTCAAAAGAAGCAATCCCGGACGATTCAACTCGTACAGCGGCTGGAACGCGATCGTGCCTGCGCTCGATCCCGCGCCGCTGCCCGGCACGCTGGCCGTGATCTCAACCGGGCTCCCGGGTTTTTCTGCTCCCGAGGTAATGTCGAGCGCATGCAGGTTCTGATGGTAGGTGTTGTTGCTCGTGTTTTTGGTCTTTGCCACCAGGTAAATCGTGCTGCTGACAGGATCGATCACCGGAGTGCCAGTGATGCCGATAACCGGCGTCAAGTCCTTATACGTCGACGAAATGTCCGTGCTCGGCACAGGCGTTCCGAGGTTGACGTGCCAAAGTTGCGCGCCATTGTCAGCATCGAATGCATACACGCTGTCATTCTCAGTCGCCACGTACACGACGTTGTGGATCGTGGAGGAAATCGTCACCTGCGCCACGTAGAGCGGCTGAGCGTAGACGTAGCCGTCTACCTGACAAGCAAAGAGCTTGCCGAATTGGTTGACGTTGACGTTGGACGTGTTCAGGATCGTCTCATTCAGATTCTGCCCGGTGCGGCCCACGTCGTTGTGATGCATGGTCACCGATACCTGGGCTTGCGCCGGGGAAAATATCAGTGAGGGGAGAACCAAAAGCAAGGCGATAGCGCAATACGCGGCTCGTTTCATGGGTGCTCCATTTTGCTTGCGACAAGGCTGATGCGACAGGTCACAGTGGGGTGGGGTCGGCTGACAAATGGACCGCCCCCGACCATGTACTGCCGACCATGTCCCTGACCGGTCGAGACAGAGTCGTCTTGAAAGCCATATCAATCCGTCCACCATTTGCATGACTGCCGCAAGCGCACGTCCCGCGTCTGCATCAGGTGAGAAGTACGCCAGATTGATGTATCCGATGTTTCCAAACTCACTCACCAGAAAACAGTCGAAAAAACTCTGCGCTTGGACGCCCTACAAACGACGATCTGGGTTTCGGTAGACATTTTCTATTCCCAAATTTCGGCGGTTTTCAGAAAAGGGGACTCTTTCAATACCCGCTCCTAATTACACTCATTTGGGTGTGAGAACGTCTATCAGTCCCAGTCAGGTCAGGAGTCGGTCTGCATGCGGCTCTGCGCGCGATTGACCCGAGCTGAGTTCACATTCCTCGCCCGGTCCCGAGCCACAGGTCGGGTACCAGAGAGCCTGGATCCGTTTGAGAGTCGGTTTAGTCTTCATGCTGCGGAGGATACGACAAACCAAAGAAGGGATAATGTTCAACTCTGCACAGTGAATTCGGATAGGTGTTGAAATATCGCCATTGCACTCAAAATGCCCGTAACAGGGTTCTGCTTTCGACAGTTCGGCGACACCGGCAACCTTTAATTCGCAGCGTCGCTTCTAAATGACGCTATCTCCGCCTGTCTTGAGGAGGAAACGGAATGAAGTATTTTCCTTGCTCTCTTTTCGCATGGATCGCGACCGTTGCCGTAATGACGTCTGCCGCCATTGCGCAGACCACCCCTCCACCGCCCTGTAACCCGTTAGCAAAGGACCGAACCATCACCTTTTGTTATCCAATTGACAACGCCACTGTCAGCTGGTTCGCAGTTCTGGAATATGGGTGGATCAAGGACTCCTTGCCCCACACTGCGAAGGAGTATCTGGATGGGCAGTACATTAACAACCCTCCTGACATTTTCAATGGCGGGCCCAGCTTCAACTGGGACGATAAGATCCACATCGACACGATCGTCGTGACCGACGCATTGGGCACATTTCAGAAATCGGTGTCATTTCGCCAATCCCTGCAGTTGCCTTGTCCCATGCCGAGCACTGATCGCTCGATCGCGTTTTGCAAGCCCGCGAATAATGAGGTCGGCCCCTCGCCGGTGCGCGTTTCTGCCGTGGCACAAAGCTCGGCAGGCATCAGCTGGGTACAGATATGGGTGGACGGAACCAAGACGTTGACGACGGAACATTATTCCGGCACGGCGGACGTAAAAATGTGGAGCAATTACATTTATCTCGCTGCCGGGAAGCACACCATCACGGTGGTTGCCAAGCAAGGGGACGGCACCTCGCTCAAGAGCACTCATTCCGTTCAGGTGGTGAGCTACACGCCATAAGCCGAGGCGTTGGTACTCCTACTTGGAACGGTCGAAGCGCGCACGCAACGCCTTTCTCGTGCGATAAGCAAGTGCAGCCGGGTCGGTGAGCCTACCATCCCATTACGCTCATCTTCCAGCGTTGGCTCGGGCTTGCCTGTCGCATTTGACAGTGTCGCCGATCATTTAGCAAGCATGACAATCGAAGAGCACCCTCGGATTCACTAGTTTGCTCTCATGGCAACTGGTGGGAGGCAGTTTATGTCTGAAAGATCCACGTTCTGCAGCATACGATTAGCCGTCCTCTGCCTCTTAACGTCCGCCACGTTTCCCGCACTAGGCCAAGAGGAGACTCCTGTCTTCGTGATTACTCCGGAAGAAAGCAAGATTACGTTCTACATAAAGTCGTCAGTGGCTCTAGAAGGTAGTTTCAAAAAGTGGGAAGCCACTCTAATGTTTACATCTCCTGATGTCACGACCGGCGGCTTGGATATCAAAATTCAGGCCGACAGCGTGGATACCGGGAGCGGGATGAAAGACGGCAAGATAAAGAGCCAAGATTTCTTCAACGTCGAGAAGGATCCGTTGATTACTTTTCACTCTGAAAAGGTTATTCAGACCAGTCCCACCACTTTGGATTTGCCGGGAACTTTTACCATTCGCGGGGTATCTAAGCCCGAGACGCTGACGTTTACGGTTACTGGTAAGGGCACAGGCTCGGGTGAGATTAAGGGGACAATGGCTTTCGACCGTAGGGATTACGGGATGAATAAAGGCATTCCTTTCGTCAAGATCGCCGACCGTGTCGAGGTGACCGTCAACCTTAAGGGAAAGCGAGTCAGCGGGCCTCCGGTGGTCTTTAAGCAATAGGCAGCCTGAAACTCTGACTCGCCTTCCGGTGCCGCGAATACCTGCTTGGCTGAGTCGTCTCCCCAAGACGCTACGCAGAGATTCCGCTCTTCCCCCGAGCGGAAATAGAATGAAATCGCCTGTGGCAGTTGAAAAACTCCCTACTGCAAAATTCGCAAGAATAAATCGCGCTAGTATGCGCCACCAACGACGCTCAATTTTCCAGGCATTTTGTATTCCCAAATTTCGGCTGCTTGAGAAGAATCCGGATTTTTCATCCCCACGCATGTTTTTAACAGTTGACGTCGGGTTTATGGGGTTGATGTTCTATTGCCGCAAGCTGAGGTCGTCATTACACGGACTCGGCTGCCAGCTACCTCCACCCGCGCGTATCCGAGGTTCGCACGTAAAACGACGGAAGTCTCCGAAGTCGAAGTACACAGTTGCGATCGAATTCGGGAACATCCGTCAGCATGTCGCAAGATGACTGAGATGGGTTACAACATCCTCGTCACTTACTCTGATCGCAAGAAGGTGAACGCGCCGGTTCGTCGTGCCCGTTCAATTCTCTTTCGGCGCTTCCCACAATTCAATTCGGTTACCATCGGGATCCATGATCCAGGCAAACCGTCCGTAATCGGCGTTCTCGCGATGCGGATCAATCTCGACTCCTGCCTTCTTCAATTCCTCCAGCAACCCGTCCAGATCATCCACACGATAGTTCACCATGAAGCGGGCCTTGCTCTCGCCAAAATACTTCGTGCTTCTCGGAAAGATCGACCAAGCCGTCGCCCCCTTTGCACCCGGCTGGCTTCCGTCCGGCGATTGCAACTCGCGCCACTCAAATGTAGCGCCCTGTCCGTGCGCCTCCCGC
>QIAL01000637.1 GCA_003225535.1 Acidobacteriota bacterium
TGCCGGTGCGGTGCCCGGCCGCGTTGAGCTGCTGGGCCAGGGTGGCGTTGTCGGTGGCCGGGCCGAGCCGGCGCACCATTTCGACGACCTCGGGGGCGCTGCGGCGGGCGGCGCAGATGTTGCTGACCCGCTCGGCGGCGAGTTCTTCGCTGGCACCCGACCGCCAGCGAACTCCGATGCGCACCGTGGCCGGGCCGGGGCCGGGGAGGATGGTGATGTCGGCGATCAGGGTGCGCAGCAGCCGTTTGCGGTCCCGGTCGGTGGTGGTAGCCGCCGACCATAGCGCGCCCAGAGTGGTGACGGCGGCCTCCAGTTCCGCCCGGGGCGGCAGCGGGGCTTTGGCCGCGGCGGCGGTGGTCAGCGCGGCTTTGGCTTCGGCGAGTTCCTGGAGTTTGGCTTCGAGCCGGGCCTCGAGGGTGCGGGCCACCAGCCGGTTCTCCGGCTCGCAGGCCAGCAGCGCGCGTTCGGCCCGCCCGGCCTGGTAGCGGGCGCGTTCGGCGGCCAGCTCGGCGGCGCGCACTTTACGGGCGCGCCGCTCGGTGACTTCGTCGGCGGCGGCGAGGGCGAGCTCGACTTCTTCGCCGGACAGGGCGGCGAGCAGGCAGCTGGCCACCGCCGGGTCGACGGTCGCTGCGGTGACCGACCGGCAGCCCGGTGCGGCGGCGTGGTCGGCCCGGGCCCGGCTGCAGTCGTAGGACGGCCTGCCGCGCACGTAGTGGACGTTCATCGGCTTGCCGCAGCCGCCGCAGTGGATGATGCCCTGGCACAGCGCTGCGCCTTCGCGGACCGGGCGGGCGCCGGTGTTGGTGTTGTTGGCGGCCAGCTTGGCCTCGTTGGCCAGGAACTGGTCCCAGGTGATGTAGCCGGGATGCTGGCCGATCAGAGTTGTTTCCCATTCGGCGCGGGGCACGGCGCTGCTGCGGCGGGTGATCCGCGCGTCGGCGGTGACCATCCGGCGGCTGCGCCGGCGGCCGAAGACGTAGGCGCCGGCGTAGGCCGGGTTGGACAGCACCTTGAGCACCCGGTCGTAGGTCAGTGGTGCCCAGGTCAGCTCGCCGGTGTGGCTGCGGCGGGGGAACCGGCGGCCGGCGAACGCACCGACCACCCCGTAGGCCGAACCGGTCGCGGTGAAGGCAGTGAACAGGTCGCCGATCGCGGCCTGCACCTCCTGGTCCGGGTCGATCGTGATGGCGCCGCCGTCATCGCGGGCGAATCCGGTGGCCAGTTGCAGCCGCAGCTCGCCGCGGGCCGCGGCGGAGCGCTTGGCCTTGTCCATCCGGCTGGCCAGGATGTGCAGCTCGGCCTCGGCCATCTGGTTCTTCAGGCCCAGCAGCATCCGGTCGTTGATGTCGGCCAGGTCATAGACGCCGTCGGCGTCGATGACGAGGGTCTCGGTGAGCCGGGCCAGCTCGAGCAGCTTCGCCAGGTCGGCCGAGGAGCGGGCCAGCCGGGAGACTTCCAGCCCGAAGATGGCGCCCACCTCGCCGAGGCAGACTCGCCCGACCACCTCCTTGAACCCGGCCCGGCCCTCGGCCAGCTGGCCGGACAGGCCCAGGTCGGTGTCGATGACCTCGATGTCGGCCACCGCCCAGCCCAGGCGGGCGGCCAGCCCGGTCAGCCCGTATTGGCGGGCGGTCGACTCGGTGTTGTTGCGCACCTGCGCGAGGGTGGACTGCCGCACATAGATCAGAGCCCGGCGAGACAGGTGCGACGCGATGATCTTCGTGTGTCCTCTCAACGGCGGCCCTTTCGTCGATGCCGGCGTCGGTGGCCGCGGCGGGGCCCTCCGCCAGCGCGGCCTCAAGCATGTTGGCGATCGGCGCGACCAGCTCCGCCCGGTCTCCGGCCAGGTTCACGGCTCGAGCTCTCGCCGGGCCAGCAGCTCGAGGTTGATCGCCGAGATCGCGGCGAGAGCCGCCTCGGCCACCTCGGTCAGCTCCACCCGGCGGCGCACCGCATCGGCGATCGCCGCTGGCACATACAGCAGCCGGGCCTGCCCGGCTGAGCGGCCGACCGACAGGTAGGTGTAGGGGCCGTGCAGCTCACCGGTGGCGCAGCGGCACCCGGGCTTGCCGCACCGCCGCTGCTGATTCAGCAAGGCTCCGCGCAGCGTCGTCTCCGGGTCGGCCAGCGAGCGGGCCAGCCGCCGCCGCCGGGACCGCAGCTGCCGCACGCTGAGCTCAGCCAGATCCCGTTGCTTGTTAGCCATCTCGATACAAGAGAATGGATCACGCTGGCTGGCCGGTCAACAACCTTCCGCCGGCGTGTCACCGATCGCTGCGATAGCCGCGGCCAGCCCGGCCAGCGCCTCGTAGGTCAGCCGGGTTCCGGCCGGCCTCTCCGCCGGGCCGGTCCAGCCGGCCGGAATCGTCACCGTGCCCAGCGGGCCGCCGGCGCAGCGCAGGTACCCGGCGCCGCCGCGGCGGGTCCGGGCGAGCACTTCGACCCGCTGACCGGCGAGCGGATGAAACGGGTGGGTAACCAGCACAACGTCCGAAGCCAGCGCGGACCAGGCATTCGTGGCAATATCCGCTTGCTGTCGTGCCGGCCGGCGGATACAGGCGGCAGGTGGTGCGACGCGGACCCGGATGCGGGACCGCAGCCGCTCGGCGGGTTCGCGGGCGCATGGGATCGCGGCCAGGCTTGGGCGGCGCGGGGCGCAGGGCCGTGAGGAGGCGCAGGCTGGGGTGCGGCGGATCACCGGGGAGCTCGCCGGGCTGGCGGAACGGGCCGCCGCGGACGCAGGGCGGCTGCTGGTCAACGCGCGGTGCGCGCTGCGCCGCGCGAAGACCAGGGCCGCGGAGCTGGCTGCAGCTGGCGTGCGGGACGCGGCCGCGGGCCGACGCCGGGGCCGGCTGCACCGCGCGGTCAATAACCTGGCCAGCTTGCTGGAGGTTACCCGGCGGATCGCTGCGCAGACCCGGCAGCGGCTGGCCGGGATCACTCCGGACGGGGCGACCCGGCGGGTCAGCCTGCACGACCAGGACGCCCGGCCGATCGCCAAGGGCCGCCTCGGCAAA
>QIAL01000638.1 GCA_003225535.1 Acidobacteriota bacterium
TTCTTTGCGCAAGACGAGGAGGGCATTTCCCATAGCTGGCTAGACTATATGAAAGAGGCCATTCGCACTTGTGCACCGCAGTTTAGTATGCGCCGCATGGTCAAGGAATACACGACACGTTACTATGTGCCAGAGATTCTGCAGAGTATACAAATTGAGCAGAATCGCTTTGAGCGCGAACGCAGGCTTGCGGCATGGAAAGAACGCATCAAGCAGAGTTGGAATCGCTTAGAGTTGTATGTAGATGGGCGTCGTGAAGGACAACTCAGCCTCGGTGAGGGTATCGATGTTCATGCGTGGGTACGTGCAGATGGACTCACCCCTAACGATCTGAGTGTTGAACTCGTTTATGGCGAGATCAGAGATGAACTGGCCACTGGCCAGCACAGTGTGCCAATGACCTATACAAAACGTGAACAGGACGGCTCTTACCGCTACGACATCAAACTTCAGCCAAAAGAAAGCGGCACCATTGCTTACAATGTACGCGTGGTTCCAAGCCATCCCGAGTTGACGGAGAAACATGAGCTGGGCCTAATCCGCTGGGCCTAAATGCCCAGCTTGGGCGAGCTAGCCCAAACTGCTCGCCCAAGCCGCGCTTGGTGACCCTATTTTAACGAACTCTGGGATCATCTCAAAAACTCACGGCAAAGAGCCATGGCAGCCTAATGGTCTTGCAGGCATGGCTTTGGCTTGAGAAGAGCGCAGCGGAGTGCGGGGAATGGTTGAGTGGAGGAACGCGTTCAAGGCCCTTGTTGCCAAGAGGAGCCTAAAGCCAGGAGTTGGGCCTGCTCCCCGATGAGAGTGGCGAAGCTGGGCAGAGCATAAGCCCCAAGGATGCGATCAAGCACATAGAGGAAGAGATTAACGCCAAGCTTCTTGGCGGTGGCAACCAGTGTCTGAAAGGTATCCCAAGCTCCAATCCCCTCACGGGTCCTGGCCTGCAAACTGACATCGCGCTTGCGCACCCGAAATCTCGCCCCCAGTTCAGCGGGATTGTTGTGCAAAAGGATTTCGGGATGGGAAAGGACCATCAGCAGATGCGCTTTCTTTGCCAGCGTCCGCCTTTTGCACTCATCCAAGAGTTCGTAGCCACTGGCCTGCCCGAAGAGCTGATCAAATGCGGCTTCCAAAGCGGCGCCTTGGGCAGGATCAGGATGGTCGCGGTAGTCCAAGAGGTCTTGATACAGCTTCCAGAAGCCTTTGTCAAAGTCTTGCAAGAGGAGAGAGTGGTGAGCAAAACGTGGGATCAAGGTCTTGTAGTGGCGGTATTCATGGATCCAGCACAAAGCCAGCTCTACCGTGAGGGCGTTGAATTGAGGGGCATCGTCGCAGAGTAAGAGGCGGGCGATCGGGTAGCAGCTTTGGGTCCGGTAAGCAGCAATGGCCAAAGCTTCCTTCACCCGCTTGCGCAGATTGACCCCGAGTTTGGGCAGGTGCACATCAAGCACCTCGTCAAGCTCGTTTTCTGTGAGGTCTTGGTCGTGCGGCAACAGGGTGGGAAGCAACCTTCTCCACTTGTCAGTGATGGCGAGCTGTTCCATGAGTTGGGCAGCCAGATCATTGTACCGGAAGATGGGATCAGCACCCCCTTGAAGGACCCGAAGCATACTCATGCGATCTTTGGAGGGCAATGTGCAGTAGAGGGTGTAGAGCGGGTTGGCGAGCACGTGACAGTGCTCATTGTGCCCATTGACCCTCGTCCCAGTGCTATCAAGATGCTGCCACGGAGAGCTTTTGAGACCTGCCTCTAAGATCTGGGCACGTTCGGCATGGAAGGGCTCTTGCTCTTTGATCAGCATGTCGGAAAGCTGCCCGGCACTCATAGAGAGGCCTGCTGTCTGCAAGACCTCCAAGAGTTTGGGCTCGCTCATCTGCCCTCCATAGTACATCACCAACACCCATGCTCTCACCTTTGGCCCAAACTGGCCGTGATAGCCTGCTGGAAGAGCTGCCACATACGTCCGCTTTTGGCTGGGTGAGTAGTATTTTTCTTTGCGGAACTGCACGTTGTCACTGCGAATCGAGAGATCCTGCACCACCACGTCCTCATATCCTTTGAAGACAGCATCGGCTGGGAGCCGCTCACGGTCCACTGTGAGCAGCTCGACCCGATCGATCGGGATCTGGTCCTGTTTGCTGCGCTTGTTTCGGGGCTTGGACTGCCAACGTTCTTTTTCTGAGGAGAGATCTGTTGTCGGTTTGTTCGCTTTGATCTTCGGTTTGCCTTGTTCACCCTTGAGCCGACTGATCTCGTCGCGCAGCCGTTGCATTTCCGCTGCTTGCTCTCGAATGATGCCATCCTGCTTATCCACCACGTTCATCAAACTGATGACCACTTGGCGCACGCCTTCATCTTCAATGCTGTTGGGATCAAACTCTTCTACCATACTCAATAGTCTACTTATTCCCATGCCTTTTCGTCGAGATCCTTGATCTCTTCTGGCTCTTTTTGGCTAGACTCTGCTCAAAACACTGGCTCTGCCACACAGACAGACAGGGACCAGGGTCTGACCCTCTCAGGCTACCCTACCACGACTTATTGAAATGATCCGTGTATTTCATCCTGACGGGGAACATTTGGTGTCTTGGAGTGCATGGAAAGTCT
>QIAL01000639.1 GCA_003225535.1 Acidobacteriota bacterium
GGTGAAATTGCCCACCATAAGTTGATTCCGACAATACCCGCGCGGGGTGGCGAAGCCGTTCTCAAAGATACGGTCGATCTCGCCAGGCAACTCCACGACTGGGCCCAAACGGAAGGAATTGAAGTAGCGGGCATCGGAGCCGGGGGTGCCGAACTGGTGGACTGCGACGGCAATGTCACCAGCAGTTGCACCATACAGTGGCGCGACGTTCCTGTTCAACAGCGACTGTCGGAAATCGCTCCTTCGCAAGTCGAGTCAGACGTTCGTACCGGAGCGCTCGCCGAGGCTATTTTTGGAGCCGGGCAAGGACATCATCTTTTCGTGTTCATCACGGTTGGGACAGGGATTAGCTACTCGCTGGTCCAGGATGGTGTCCCGTTCAAAGGTGCGAATGGCAATGCGATTCTAATGGCGAGCAGTCCGCTGAGCACCGTTTGCACTCAGTGCGGCGCGGCGTTGCACCCGGTGCTCGAGGAGTTTGCCTCCGGGCCCGCCATTGCGAGGCGTTTCGTTGAAGCCCGCCCGAGTTCAGAAAACACTGGAATGCCCAGAGACGCCTGCACAGCCAAGGATGTTTTTCGGGTAGCATCACAAGGAAACAAAGCGGCGGCTGACATTTTGACTTCTGCTGGCGAGGCGCTGGGAGTCAGCATGGCATTTCTGGTCAACATTCTGGATCCGGAAGTAATCGTGGTAGGCGGCGGGTTGGGATTGGCCGGTGGCCTGTATTGGGAGGCCTTCGAACGAGCGTGCCGAGCCCACATTTTTGCGGACAACAGTTGCGGCCTGCCGATTATCGCTGCGAAATTAGGCGTTGAAGCGGGGCTGGTGGGCGCAGCCGCGACCGTCTTCCAGAGTGGACCATTCCGTAAAATCAAGCCACAACAAACACAGGACAAATTGCACCGATGAGAAAGACCGATAACATTCTGGAGCTGATTGAAAAACGAGGCACCGTCTTGGGCGATGGTGGATATCTCATCGAACTGGAGCGGCGCGGTTGGGTCGACAGCGGCTCCGGACGAGAGAAGGTAGGGACTGGTAAAGGAAGTGGACAATTTACGCCCGAGGTGGCGATCGAGCATCCTGATGCTCTGCGCGAACTGCATCTCGAGTTTCTGAACGCCGGCTCGCAAGTATTGCAGGCGCTCACATTTTTCGGAACTCGGGAAAAACTGAATCGGGCTGGGTATGGGGAACAAACCGAGGCAATTAATGCGGCGGCTGTACGCATCGCCCGTGAGGTTGCTGGGAGCGGCCGTCTGGTGGCTGGTTCGGTATCGCGAACGCAGCTCTTCGAGCGGCAAGGGCCTTCGGCTGCGAGCCATGTTCGTGACCTGATCAGCGAGCAGGTGCGTCTGCTTGCTGACGCCGGGGTGGACTTCCTGATCCTGGAGACGTTCTTTCACCTCCAGGAAATGCTGATCGCGATTGAGTGTTCGCGGGCGACTGGCTTGCCGATTATAGCCACGATGACCTTCCGCCCAAAATTGACCGAGTGCTCCGATGGGCATTCCCCCGCAGATTGTGCGCGGTCCATGGTGGATGCAGGTGCGGCTGCCGTTGGCGCCAACTGCGAGCAGGAGCCGGAGCGGATGCTGCCGATCATTCGGGATATGCGAAGAGCTGTGAGTGTTCCGATCGCCGCCCAACCTGCGACGTTTCGAACCACCGATGAGATCCCATGTTTTACACGGTTGCCGCAATTCCCGGACGAAATGGAAGCCATTCAGTTGCCTCGAAGTTCGTTTGAAGGCTTTGCCCGGCGCGCGAAGGACGAGGGCGTTCAGTATTTAGGAGGCTGTTGCGGATGTAATGCCGCCTACATTCATGCCTTCTCGCGGGGCCTGGCACTGTTTAACTATCATAAGGATCCCGGGTAGACTCTCCACTATCGGTATCATGGAATGCTCTCCCACAGGGTCGCGCGGTGAACCCACGAGTTCGGTGTCGGTGTTGCTCTGGACGCTGGCTCTCAGGATCTTTTCCGGCACATGTAGCGGTCACTGACTGCGAGACCTGAGGTTATTGCGTCAATAAACACGAACGCCGAGAGCATCTCCCTATAGACGCTCTCGGCATCAGCGTTTTCATTCCTTACACACCCAGGTTTACACTGCACCATCGCAATGGGTAGGTAACGATCGTCATGGACCCGAGTTTTGTCTACTATCCCCCGGTAGCAGAAACGGTCACANNNTGCCTTGCTTTAAGGCCATCCCAGTGACACACCTTCCGCTCTGCGTGGCCAACGAAACTGGATTCTCGGTTCTCAAATATAGCGGCAAGACGCCAGTGCTTGCAGTGTGTCGCCGTTGTCAGTTGAAATTTCTGGCGCCCCCCCGGACTGATGAAGGACTGGGAAGACGCCACTGAGTAGTTGATGAAGAAATACATCGACCATTCCTGCGATTTCGGAACTCCGGGAGGAAAGGAAAAAGTCTCTGAATCTCTGCTGATTTATCAAGCTATCTCGAGCCGGAACAACGCCAAGGAAAGTTCTAAAGCGGGTGTGCGGCATAGCTCCGAGCGGCCTGCTCATCCCATCCGATTCCTCCAGTGTGTGCGCGGCACTTCAGTTCGCTGCCGGATAGTGTTCTCCGGGAAGTGGGTCGCTGAGGTCCGCCGTCCTCTCGTGAGAGATGCTTGTATTCGCGTGGTTTGGCACGATGGAATCCGGCTGAGGAACGGAATAAGGGACCAGTAGAAAAGCACAAGCGCCATTCGATCCGTCGCTGCTCTGGATTGAAACCGATTCCAGAAACCGATTTCCGAAAACTGTTTTACACTATGCCAGCGGTCTCCCATTATCAAGCTACATCGCTTTTCCGCAGTAGTCATGATAGCTTTCTTGTTCTAAGTTGACGAACGACGCCGGTTCGTGTTTCACCGGCACAAACGCCGCTTATGCCTTACACAATGCGCGAAGTCGCGCGCCGAGCCGGAGTATCCCTGGCAACCGTTTCGCGCGTGCTTAACAATACCCAATATATTTCCGAAGAGACTCGTGCACGAGTATTGAAGGCCGTTCGCGAATTCAACTACTACAAGAACGTACATGCCCGGCGTCTGGCCACCGGACGTAGCGATCTGTTTGGGTTAGTCATTTCGGAGATTGCCAATCCGTACTTTCCGGAAATTATTCGCGGCTATCAGGCGATGGCCTGGAGCCATGGATTTGACGTTCTGCTCTGTAACACAGAGTACGATCGCGAGCGCATCAAAGCTGTGATGGGAAAACTACGCGAAAGCGACGTCCGGGGGGTGGCCATTGTTTTCCGAACTCACCGATACCGGTGTCCCCGTGGTGTTGTGCAATTCCGATCCCGCCGGAAGATTTGTCAGCAACTTCTGCATCGATTACGGACCTGGCATTCAGAAGGCGATCCAACATATTGTGGAACTGGGTCACCAGAACGCGGCAGTGATTGCCGGCCCAGGAGGCAACCGCACAGCTGTGACGATCAAGAACGCGTTGGTCAGCGGACTCACAGCACGCGGCTTGAAGCCGGTTTGCGTCCTGGAAAGCAATTACCGGGTGGACGCCGGCGCATCGGCGGTCCGGGAAGTGCTCTCTGGTGCGCAGTTTCCCACCGTGCTGTTTTGTGGCAACGATCTGATCGCCATGGGCGCCATGAGCGCACTCGAAGAATCCGGAGTGCGGGTTCCGGAAGACGTTTCAGTTATCGGGATTGACGACATTTTCTTCGCCTTTCTGGCGCGCCCTCCTCTTACCACGATAAGAGTGCCCCGGGAGCAACTGGGAATCAAAGCCTTTGAAGCGCTGGAAAGAATGTTGAAGCTCAAACGCAGGATGGGTTCGAATTACACGTTGGAGACAGATCTTGTCGTGCGCCGGTCGACCGCTCCGGTTCGACGGCAGCAATTGAAAACCAGCTCATAGGTTCATGTGGCTTTAATGTACCCGACGATTCTCAGTGTCCTGTCAGTCCTTCTGATCGCGTCCGCGCTTAGCGCGCAGAGTGTGCCCGTTCAGGACCGAGCCGCCAATGGGATTTCGTTTGCACGGCAAGGGAACCTGGTGGATGCGGAAAAGGAACTCCGAGCCGCAGTTAGTGAGGCTCCTTCTGTCGCCATTTACCGTGCTCAGCTGGGATCCATACTGGGCCTTCAGGGCAAATGGAACGACGCACTGGAGTCCTTCCAGAAAGCTGTTCAATTGGCGCCTGAGAACCTTGATTTCCGGCGCGAAACGGCCGCTGTGCAATGGCAGGTGGGGCTAATGCCGGGGGCCGAAAACAATCTTCACTATGTGCTAGAAAAGCGTCCTGGCGACCCGGGAGCGCTTCTGTTACTGGGGCTGGTGAAAGAAAGGACCGGCGACTACGCCGACGCGGCCCAGTTGCTGGATTCGCAATTCGAATCGGTAGCGGCGCAACCGGAACGTACCGTGGCTTTGTTTCACTCCCTCGTCGAAACGGGGCAGGCCGATAAGGTTGCGAAGATCGTCGATGTTCTGAAGCTTCATACGAACGATCAATCTTGGGCTGGCACCGCAAGCCGCTGCACACAACTCGCCATCACGAGTGGAGATCTGCAAACTGCGGAAGCATTGTTCTCTTTGATTCCGACTGATGACTCGGTCCGCCCGGCAACAGGATTTCAGTTGGCGAAGGTTCTCTACAATCGCGCTCAAGTCTCGCGGGCCAAGGACCTTTTGCTGCAACTAAAGTCTCAGGGAATAGAAAATGCCGATGTGGAGACTCTGCTTGGGAACTGCCTGGAGTCCGAGCGCCAGCCCGAGCAGGCGATAGCTGCCTACCGGCGGGCGATAGAGGCCGACCCCTCTCACCTCGACCGTTATGAAGACCTGATCTCCCTGTTGTTGTACCTGCGCAGAACAGCGGACGCGCTTGTGGTTGTAAAACAGGCCCTCGCGATTGCTCCGAATGACAGCCGTGCCTGGGTGTGGAAAGGCAATGTGGACCTGTACAGGAACGCTTACGAAGATGCCATGGGGAGTTACACCCATGCCGTGCAACTCGATAACGGAAATCCCGACGCACTATTTGGCGTGGCTGGAGCCTACTACGTGACCGGTCAGACCGAGGCGGCCATTTCGGACTGTAAGGCTGGAATTTCCCGGTTTCCGGGTGACGTGCGTTTCTATGTCTCATATGCGGAGATGTTGTTAGCTTCTCCTGACGCTCTTCGGTTACACGCGGAAGCGAAAGATCTCTTGGAGAAGGCGTTGAAGATCGCTCCGCAGTCTGCTCAAGCCCACTATCTGCTCGGTCAGATCGCATTGCAGGAGGGGAAATTGAAAGAGGCAGAAGAAGATCTTTTGCGCTCTCTGGCGTCCGATCCCGATCGAAGCAAGACGCATTTCGCACTGTCTCGCGTTTACCGCCGTATGGAGCGCAGCGATCAGGCTGCAAAAGAGTTCGCAATTTATGAGAAGTTAAAGGAACGGGAGGAGAGCGGCGGTACCACTCCGGTTCTCAACCTCGAAAACCAATGAGATCTTCACAGATTGGGCGCAAAGCAGTTGGAAGTCTTGGCAGTATACTCAGTGGTCTCTCGCGACGCAGATTCCTTGCCGCGCTCTCCATGGCCGCTGTCGGTGAGTTCCTTCCCTCGAAGATGTTCGGAGGCAACACTTCGGCGAGCCCCATTTTTTCCGACGTAACAGCCGAAGCCGGTCTCAGCTGGCGACATTTCAACGGATTTTCCCCTGACAGGTATCTCATCGAGGCCATGGGAGGTGGTGTCGGGTTCTTCGATTTTGACAACGACGGAGAAATGGATATTTTTCTGTTGAATGGAGGTGAAACCCCCAGGGGCAAAAGCGAGAAACCGGTTCAGAACGCTCTGTATCACAATTTGGGCAATGGCAAGTTTGTGGACGTCGCAGCCCAGGCGGGTGTGAGCAGGGTCAAGACATATGGCACGGGTGTCGCTATCGCGGATTTTGACAACGATGGCCACCAGGACATCCTTATTACGGGATTTCCAA
>QIAL01000354.1 GCA_003225535.1 Acidobacteriota bacterium
TGTATTACGGCTGGGCCTACAATCCGTGGGCGGCGCCGGTGTACTACGGCTGGGGCTGGGGTGGTGCGCCCTGGTACGGGTATTACGGCGGATATTTTGCGCCATATCCTGTCTACCCTTCCGCGGCATTCTGGCTGACGGACTACCTGATCTCGGCGAATCTGCAAGCCGCGTATGAGGCCAGGGCTGCGGCCAGGGCGGCAGCCGCGAACGGTGACAATGGACAAGGAAATGGAGGAGATCAGCAACAGTCGCAGCCCTCGGGCAATGACAACTCTGCCTCGAATTCTGGCCCGGTCACTCTGACACCCGAGGTGAAGGAAGCCATTGCCGAGGAGGTGAAGGCCCAACTGGCGGCGCAGCAAGCAGAGGCACAGCAGGCTTCTTCCGGTAGCCAGCAGAATACTGCCACCACTACGTCGCAAGAAGTTCCGGCTGCGCTCGATCCAGCCCGGCACACCTTCATTGTTGCCAGCGATCTCACTGTTTCGTCGAATGGCCAGGAATGCCAGTTAACTGCGGGCGACGTCATCAAGCGAACTTCCGATACTCCCGATGATGACCGCAAGGTGACAGCAACTGTTTCCGCAAGCAAGAAATCGGACTGTGCTACAGGTCAGGAAGTCGCCATAGGTGTCGATGACCTGCAGGAAATGCACAACAAGTTCGAGGAGCAGTTGGACAACGGCATGAAAGACCTCTCCTCAAAGCAAGGACAGAACGGATTGCCGAAGGCTCCTGACACGAAGACGGTACCCTCGGATGTTCCGCCTCCACCTCCGGATAACAACGCGGCCAAGACGCTGGAAGAACAGCAGTCCGCTGCCGATCAGACCGAATCTCAGGTCGTGAAGGAGGCATTCAGTCAGGGATCTTGAGCGATCCCCGAAGCATGCCTCTCGAGTGAAGTGATAAAGAAGAGGACTTGATCTATGGCAGAGTTCACCGATTTCCGTAGCAACAGCGTCGGGGAGCGGCAGCCATGAGACAACAGCAAGGGAAGTTCATTTTATGTGATGTTCCGGAATTTGCGTCGTGGCTAGAAACATCTCCGTTCAGTCGCGTTATCCAGCTCGTGCAGTGTCACCACACTTTCGTTCCGTCGTATCAGAACTTTCATCAGGCCAATCATTTTGATCTTCTCGGGGCCATGGAGCGAGCGCACCTCGAGAGAGGCTTCTCGGAGATCGCACAAAACCTGACGACGTTCCCCGATGGCACTGTGGCCGTGTGCCGATCGATCGATACGGTCCCTGCCGGGATCAAGGGCGCCAACCGCAACGGAATCTGCGTCGAGAATGTGGGCAATTTTGACGGGCTCGATTCCATGACTCCTCAGCATCGTGATTGCATTATTCAAGTCTTCGCGCTGCTATGTAAGAGATTCAACCTGTCCCCTGACTCGAACAGCTGCGTTTATCACCATTGGTACGACCTCAACACGGGAGTGCGCACCAATGGGACTGGGACCACGAAGACTTGTCCTGGCACTGCGTTCTTCTCGGGCAATACGGTCGCCGCCGCGGAAGCAAATTTCATCCCGCTGATCAAGCAACAACTGGCGTCTTGTGCGTCGCCCTCTGACAGGCAGACTCCTGCGCAGCAGGCGGAAGTTCTGTACACAGCGGAAGTTGGAGTGGACACGCTCAACGTGCGCGCTCAACCGGCTACGACTGCCATGGTCAGCAAGCAATTGAGTCGTGGTGTCGACGTGAGCGTGTACGAAGATCGCGATGGGTGGAGCGCGATCGATCCATCGAAAGCAAGCTGGGTCGACAATCACTTCCTGATAAGGAACAGCGGGACAGCAAAGGCAGCCGCGCAATATGCGGTGCGGGTTACGGTCAGCGTGCTCAACGTGCGCAGCCTTCCTTCGTTGTCCGGCATCGTTCGGAACACGTTGAATATGGGCGCTCCTCTTTATGTTTACCAGGAGCAAAATGGTTGGAGCAGAATCGATCCCGCTGATTCTCTTTGGGTAAACAGCAGTTACCTGGCAAGAACCGACGGCGTTCCAGTCTAGATTTATATCGAGATCCCGAGAGATCGCCTATCTGGTAAACAGCGAAAAATGCGTGGTGGAGGATTCCAATGAAGATCCGAATCAAGCCCATTTTTACTCTTCTGGTTGGCGTGTTGTTGAGTCCGGTTGCGTTATGGGCCCAGCAACCTGGAGGGCCCGCTCCCGCTAACTTTGGAGTTTCAAAAGAAACGGTCTTCTGGGCAGCGTTCTGTATCATGACTGCGATCTTAGCCTTTGCATTTGTGTTCGTCGTCGTTGGACTCTTGCGCAGCCAGAACTGGTTCCTCGGCGACGCTTTGTCAGAGGAAGCAGGCAATCAGCCCGATCCGCTTCCTCCGGGCGTAAAGCCCGTAATGGTCGCGAGTTCTAGTCGGATCATGGCACTTTTGGGATTGTTGAATATCCTGGGTGTCTTTATCGGTTTTGGCTATTACTTTCTCTACGCCGCGTTCGCGGGCACGGTGAGCCTGACGGACATGAAATCCGTGATCTATTACATATTCAGCGGAGCTGTCATGTTCGCGCCTTACTTGGCGAATCAACTGCAAAGCGCCTTCAGTTCATTCGGTGGCGCCATCGCAGTGCCGCAAACGGTCGTGCAAGCTATCCAACCAGTTGTGCAGCCTGCGCCGGTGCTGGTGCGGGGAAATGCTGTCGGGTAGGCAGGGACCACCCAGAGCTGAACCTAGCGACGCTTTTTCAGCAACTCTTCCTCTGTCTTCTGTGCCCGCCGCGCAGTCTCAAGCAACTCTCTGGCGTTTTTGTTGTTCGGATCATTCGCCGCTTTTGTGAAGCAGTCGATTGCGGTGGCGTAATCGCCGACATCAAGAGAGGCCATTCCTTTGTTGACTAAGGAATCCGAACTCTCGGTGTTATTCCCATTCGGAAGTGAACCTATGGAAGGAACCACCTGGAGCCGATTGTTGATTCGGGTCACCCCTGCGACCATGGCTGACAAAGATGCCGCGGTCGTCGCATCCGCCATGCTGGGCACGACTCCGTCGAGTATGACCTCGCCCGTGTCAGATACGGACACGTTAATATGCGCCGCACGGACAGCGGGTGATGGTGCGTTCTTGAGGTTTTCCACCACCGCGTTCTCGATCTTCGTGCGCTGGATGGTCCGGTACTTGAGATAGCCGACTCCCGCAATCAGTGCAACCGCCAGACACAGCCCAATCAGCACCAGAACGTTCCTTGCCTTGAATGTCCTCTGCTGGACGAAGACGTGCTGCGCGGCGCTTTTTGGCAAGGGCGGCTGGCTGGATGCCGCAGACGGAACATTAGGCGCAGGCGTGACGTTCGGCGATTGCAGAATCACTGACGCAGAAGAAGAAGGTGGAATCGATGCAAGGTCTGATTGAGTGGGGAGTGGCGTAGGTGGCGCCTGCACATTCTGTGAACTCTTGCTTGCCGGACTGCTCGGTACACTCGAAGCTCCGGCAACAGGGGTTTCAACTCGCGCGCCGGAAGGCATGTCGCTTCCCACTTGGTCCAGGGCAGCAATAAATTCTTCGGCATTCTGAAAGCGCAACTCGCGCGACTTATGAATCGATTTCAGAATTACTCTTGAAAGCGCCGGAGGAATATTCAACTCAGGTACAAGTTCGTCTGGCGGACGCACCGTTCCCTGCATATGCTGCATCATGATCGAGTACAGAGTTTCGCCCTCAAAGGGCAGCCTCGCGGTGACCATCTGATACAGCACGACGCCAAGCGAATAAAGATCAGTGCGCCCATCGATCTCTTCGCCCGCCTTCTTTCCCATGAACTGCTCCGGCGACATGTACAGCGGCGTGCCTACAACCATACCGGTCATAGTCATTCCCGATTGTGCATCTCCGGCAGCCTGGCGGAGTTTCGCAATCCCGAAATCGAGGACCTTGGCCGTTTCTTGTCCCTGTTCATCCGTGGTGAGAATGATGTTCCCCGGCTTGATGTCACGGTGAACGAACCCAAGCTTGTGCGCGGCCCCAAGCGCACGCGCAGCCTGGGTGGCGATACGAACTGCCCGCGGCACACGCAGGGGGCCTTCGGCCTGAAGGACTTCTCCAATGTTCTGTCCTTCCACCAGCTCCATGACGATGAACGGGCGGCCGTCATCGGTGTAATCGAAGTCATCCACGCGCACAGCATTCGGATGTCGCAGCTTGCGGGTTACAACTGCCTCGGTCTGAAACCGCTGTAGGAAATTCGCATCGCCCGCAATCGAATCATTGACGACCTTGATAGCACAGAACTCATTGAAAGTGACGTGCCGCCCTTTGTAGACCGCTCCCATGCCTCCGATGCCAATCCGCGCAAGGATCTCGTATTTATTGCGGATGATCATTCCGGGCTGAAACTCATGACTACTCTGTAGCCCGGTTTGATCTGCCGGGCAGACGTTGTAGTCGCCCGGATAGGTTTTGTGGCACGAGGGACAATATTTCATCGGTTCACGCTGACAGATCCGGCTTTGGGCCGGTAGAGCACGCAATGAAAAGAATGCTCATGCAGAACCTGCCGCATGTCAAGAGCTTGCCAACCGGGCTTCCAAACGCAGAGAATGGCATCGATACACGGCAGGTCAGGACTTTTCTCAAGATGGGTCTGCGCCTCAAATTCGTCATGACTTCCTTGTTAGCCTTAGCGACAGGCGCGGTTTTCGCTCAGACGACCGAATTCGATGCTCTTCGCCGAAAAGCCGAGGCAGGAGATTCCAAATCGCAATTCGATCTGGCCGAGGCCTATTCCGAGGGGAAGGGTGTTGCCAAGGACTCCGCCAAAGGGATGGATTGGCTAAAGAAGTCCGCAGTCCAAGGCTACGCAGGCGCCCAGGTTGTGCTCGGATACATGCATCAGAAGGGTATTAATACGGAAAAGGATCCCTCAGAAGCGGCGAAATGGTACAGGAAGGCCGCCAAACAAAGCGATAAAGATATTAAGCACGCGCAGACTGCCCAGACTCACCTTTCCGAGATGCTGTCGGAGGGCTCCATCTCTGCCAAGGAAGCAGACTGGCATGCGTCCGAGCCATCTACGGTAATTGCGAAACAGCCAAAAACAAACAAACTGCCGCCATTCTCATTTAGCGAAGTGGAAACCGGACTTACCGGTGGGATTACCAGCAAACGCATGGCGACCCTGGTTAACACCTACGGAGTTGATTTCTCTCTGAGCGCCAGCACCCGGAAGCGTCTCACCGACAAAGGCGCCGATGATAGCCTGTTGGCTACAATTTCCTCCTCCAAGCGCTAAGTCCAATTGTTCTCTCATACAAAGCAAAAGGGTCGGCACCTACCGGAGCCGACCCCAAAAAATTCATTCGCGTCTTTCAGACGGTGGTTTCGCTGGACTCTGCGGCTTAACTAGCTCTCCGTAGGGTCGGCAGCGAGGATTGGCAGTGTGTTGATTTTGGGGGGCACAGAAGCAGGGGGCCTCCATCAGCGGAGGGCACCGGTTGAACGCTCGCTGCCAGGAATGTGCCGATCATCACTGCGGTCAGAATCGCGATTTTCGCTACCAGCTTTGCATTCATTTTTACCGTCATTGTCGTGCTCCTCTGGGACCTGGGGAATTCTTGCTCGGTTCAGACCGTCGCAAGTGACTTTAGTAAAGCAAGCAGTGTTCCAAATCCTTGACAAAGCAGATCTTCTCTGTAACAACCGGAGGCTCATTGAAAAATAAGGGGTAATCCACTCTGCCGCTTCTGCGCTTCAGATGGCTCCTGAGGTTTGGCCGGGAAGTACCAAACAAAAACGTGAGGACCTAACCTTTCTGTTAGGTGCCGTACGGCGAAGCCTGGGGCGTCCGAGTATACTCATGGCGTTATGGGCCACTCGGGCGAACAGGCCGCGGTTCCAGTCGGCGCACGGCTGGAGGCCGTCAGCGGCCCCCTGAAGGGAAAGGTTTTTTCGCTGTCTGCGGGTGAGCTTTCAATCGGCCGCGATCCCTCGAACGAGATATCCCTCCTTGACTCCTTGGTATCGCGTCGACACTGCATTATCCGCAAGGAGGCCGAGGCCTTCCGGTTGCTGGATCTGGAAAGTCGCAACAACACCTTCGTCAGCGGCGTGCCCATACGGGAGAGAGTTTTGGTACCCGGCGACCAGATCCGGGTGGGCAACTCCGTTCTCGTGTTCCAGGGGCCAGGAGGTGAAACCAGCACCGATTCCCCCTTTCAGCTCGACGCATCGCCTGCCCCGGGAGCAGCGACCGTCATCTTGCGGAACTGTCCGCGATCTGAATGTGCTGCTGGATTTCAGCCGCACCTTGAATTCGGTACGCGGCCTTGCCGCTCTACAGGAAAAAGTGCTGGAGGCTGTTCTCGAGGCTGTCCCGGCGGATCAAGCCGCCATCCTATTGACTGAAGACGGCGTCGACGGATTCTCTTCCATCGTGGGTCGCGACCGCCGCCTCGGAGCCAACCAGCCGATTCGTGCCAGCCAAACTATCCTGAACCGCGTTCTCAAGGAGAGTCTTGCGGTGCTTTCGAGCGACGTCCAGAGCGATGACTCTTACCGCGACGCGGAAAGCCTGCTCGAACGCCGGGTGCACTCGGTGCTGGCGGTGCCTCTTGAAGTGCGAGGTAAGGTGCTGGGAGTGATGTACCTCGAAGCCAGTTCTCCGGGCTCGCGTTTCGACTCCGATCTACTGCAAGTGGCCACGACTCTCGGCAACATCACCGCGCTCGCTATCGAAAATGCCCGGCACCTGGAGAGGCTCGATGGCGAGAACCGCCGCCTGCACGAGGAACTGAATATTCATCACAGCATGGTTGGCGAGAGCAAGGCCATGCGCGAAGTCTACGAATTCGTTTCCCGGGTTGCCGGGCGGGATTCGACGGTACTCATCTCGGGAGAGAGCGGAACCGGAAAGGAACTGGTCGCCAGGGCCGTCCACATGAACAGCCCCAGGGTCGACAAACCGTTCGTCGCCATCAACTGCGCAGCGATTACTGAAACCCTCCTGGAGAGTGAGCTCTTCGGACACGAACGAGGAGCGTTTACCGGCGCGGTTGCTCAAAAGAAAGGGAAGCTGGAAGTCGCGGAAGGCGGGACCGTTTTCCTGGATGAAATCGGGGAACTCGCGCTTGCCATGCAGGCCAAACTCCTGCGTGTTTTGCAGGAGCGGGAGTTTGAGCGCGTCGGCGGTACACGCCCCATCAAACTCGACGTGCGGCTGATCGCCGCGACGAATCGCGACTTGAAAGAGGCGTCGCGTACCGGAACGTTCCGCTCGGATCTCTACTACCGTCTAAATGTCGTGTCGCTCCAGATGCCGGCCCTGCGAGAGCGGCGGGAGGATATCCCGCTTTTGGCAGCATTTTTCGCGGCACAACACAGCGAGAAGGTGAAACGCCGGGTGGCCGGCATCTCGCCGGAGGCTCAGGCCTGCCTCACGCGCTACGACTGGCCCGGCAACGTGCGCGAACTGGAAAACGCCATCGAGCGAGCGGTAGTGCTAGGCTCGACGGAGGTAATCCTGGCCGAGGATCTGCCGGACTCGATTCTGGAGGAAACTGCCGCGTCAGGGCAGCCCGTGAATGCGCTGGCAGAGGGCATTCGTGAGGCGAAGAAGGTGCTGATCGAGCGGGCCATCGAGCAGGCCAATGGGAACTACACCGAAGCAGCGAAAATCCTTGGCGTGCACGCCAACCACTTGTTCCGGCTGATTCGTACGCTCAACCTGAAACCCAAGCGCGCGCGTTAAAATAGGAGGACCGGGAGTAAAACGACTTGCTCGCTAAGGCAACTCGATGAGGGAGCGATTAGGGTCAACGCCCGCACTGGCAGAACCAACAGTCGTGGCGAGGCCCATCCTGGCCTAGGCTGAGCCGGTGGGTTCGTCTAACTGATTCGCGGGTGCATCTTTCTTCATTATTCTGGCATCCAAGCACGGCAGTTCATATCCACCTGCAGTAACAATAATGGGGTATGAGTAACCATTCCAGCGTCGATCAGGACACATTCCAGCAGCTTTTGGCCAACGCATTTGCGGTTCAGGAGAGTCAGATCAATAGCCAATCGCTCTCCGCCGTGATGGAAGTCCAACGGCTGCTCAGGAATGGAGATCTAGACGTGGATGCAGCGATGTACCGCCTGGTTGAGTGTGCTCGAAACGCAGCCAATGCCACTGGGGTCGCGGTTGCCCTTCTCAAAGGTGGCCAACTAACTTACCGAGCCGGGAGTGGAAGTGCCGCAACCTACGTGGGGCGGCAGGTCACTGCTTCCCTCACCGTCTCAGCCGACGCCGAGAGAAGGCGTGAGATTCTCCGTGTCGAGGATGCCCAGACGGACACACGGATTGAAGGGGCTATTTGTCGACAGTTCGGTGCCCAAGCGCTTCTGATCTTGCCGATTTATGACGTCCGAGGCCTGGCGGGAGTACTGGAGGTATTGTTCAATGAAGCGCATGTCTTCGAGTGCGGCGAGGTACGCACCTATCAATTGATAGCGCGCCAAATCGAGGCGGCCATACTTCAAGCTGCACCGCTTGAACAGAAAACGGCACCCGTTGTGCAACAGCCGATTACCCCACACCCTGTTGCAGAGTTCGCAGCTCAACGCGAGAACTCCCTCAACCAGACCGGATCTTTGCCCGGCCGATCCCCCAAGAATTCGCTAGGCCAGCGATATGCAACCGCATTGGCGGCGGCCAGGCAGTTCCTAATACGCAACCAGTCAGCCATACTCGCGAAGAAGATGCAGATTGCTAACGACGTTCCTTGGCGTACGCGCCAGTGGACCTTAGCTATGGGAGTGCTTGCTACTGCAGTGGCCGTAACTTGTTGGATTGCCTACAACGGTCGCCGCCCGGTTTCGCCCCCCGAATTGTCTGCCCGGCCGGCATCAACTGCCGTCGATCCGCAGGCTGGGACTAAGGCCGCAGAAGCTCTACCGGAGAAGGCCACGGCCACAGTCAATCCCTCTGTGATTCCTGCGAGGCCCGGGTTTCAGCGTGTGCAAGTAGGAAAGAATGAAGTTGACTACATCAATGAAGATGTTACGGTCCGCTATTTCACCCACCCAACGAAGCCGCAGCGGAAGCCGCTTGTCAATGGGCGTGTCGTCTATATCGGGGATGACGTTACGGTGCGTTATTTCGCATCCACACCAGCAATCATGCCAGACAGCCAGTGAGATCCTGGCTTTTTGGCCCAACGATAATTCCCGTTACTTCAGTCCCCGCACGAGAAACAGATTCGCAAGATCGCGTTGGAAGGTGGCACCGCATGCTTTACCATCCGCCGACAAAGCCAACGGCCCAAAAAATTGTGCTCCAGGTTCGGGAGACTTCACGACGAGCCAAGGCTCTTTGCGATGCGTCGCAATCTCTAAGCGGCTGATCTTGATGCCAGCAGGCTCGCGCTGCTGCAGGAACAAATATCGGCCATCGCCACTCCAGCGCACGACGCTCTCTCCGGTTTGCAAGTCGATGACAGTTTTAGAATTCCCGCCACCTACCGGGGTCAATAATAGTTTGTGCGGGTCCACTGTGACGAACCACTGGCCGTCGGGCGAAACTCGCATACCTCTAGTCCCCTCAGGAGTGACCGGCGATGTCTTGTTCGTCTCCAGGTCGTAAATCCACGAACGTGTCTGGTGCCCCGTTTCGTTGCCAGTGAAGAGAATCCGTTTGTTGTCAGGGAACCACTCCACGCCGTCGAAGTGCATTCCGTCGATCTTTGCGAATTGCGATTCTCCGGGACCAGTAGGAAGCAACATCAGCCGGGAGCGCTCAAGCTCATGATGTATGCACGCGACCCATTTGCCGTCTGGCGAGAGGGAGGGCCGGTTCCCGTATCCAAGTTGTACGGCGGGAGAACCGTCGGTCTTTCTCAGATAGATGGCAGAATTACGCCCCTGGCCGTTGGAGAGCTCAACGAAAACCAGCGACTGAGCGTCGTTTGAGAGTTCGTAGATCAGAGACGAATCCAGCCATGCTAAATCGCGTTCCGGTCCACCATTCGGCGGCCGATAGAGAATTCCCAGGCGTGAATTTACCGTACTCAGCAAGACGCGGCCGTCGCGGGCCACATCTTGCATCACGATAATTCCGCCAGTCTGGGTGACGAGCCGCTGGACGCCCGAGAGGGTAACGGCGAAGAGAGCCGGATCGCCGCCAAGCTGTCCTCCAGAGAACCAAACCTCGCGATTGTCCGGCGACCAATTCAAAGCCCCGATGGCACGCCACCCGTGTGACAAAACCTGCCGCGGATGACTCGAACCGACGATGCACAGGGAGTAGTCGCCGACTTCGACATCGAAATCGAAAAACGCCACCAGCTTGCCGTCGGTCGATACTCGCGGCATCATCGGCGGGCGCTTCTCAGTTTCGTACAACACGGTGCCGATGGGATACTCGAGCCGGAACTTTCCACCGACTGCGCGCACCACAGCGAGCGAGTCTCCATCCGGTCCCCAATCCGCGCCACTCACGCCTTCCAGCACTTGTCGTGGCGAGCCGCCACCAAATGGCACGCGAGCCAGTGTGCCAACATCTTCGCCACCCAACAGGATTGCCATCTCCCCACTCGGAGATATCGCAAGGACTCTGGCACTGGGCAGTGCCAGTGCCCGCGCTTCGCGATTGCCAGGCTGGGCGGAAAATAGAGTGGATTGGGCGCCGTCCCACTCGGCGCTATAGACAACAGTCTCGCCCGGAGCGAATTTCGCTGATGTGACGTCGCCGCGGCGGAACGTCAACCGCTGGAACGATGGCGGCTCGGCTGGCCGGGAGTATGCACGCTCATACGAGAGGCGCAACGCAACTCCGAGCAGGACTCCCGCCAGCACGCCTAAGCCAGTCCAGACTCTCGCCCGCGATTTCCGATGCACGGCGGGAGACGGAATCGCGTGCGCCAAGTTGCTGGAGTTCAATTCCTCGCGCAACTCTTCCAGCGCTACCTTCACGTCGGCCATGGTCTGCCAGCGGCGTTCAGGATCTTTCTTCAAGCATCGCGCAATGATCCGATCAAGTTCGTGTGGGATATCCGCAACAGCCTGCGAGGCAGGTTGGGGATCTTTGAAGAGCACAGCCGAGAGCGACGACAACTTCGACCCACCCGAGAAAGCACGTTGGCCTGTCGCCATCTCGTACACGACCGACCCGAATGAAAAAACGTCAGAACGGCTGTCGACTTTCTTGCCGTCAGCCTGTTCGGGAGACATGTAAGCGACGGTTCCGAGGATCGTTCCCTCCTCGGTCAGAGGCGATCCCTCGCCGTGCATAGTTTCGGCATAAGCATCGGCTTCGCCCGCTTCAGTCAGCTTAGCCAGGCCGAAGTCCAGGATTTTGACGACGCCCTGAGGAGTGACAATTACGTTCGACGGCTTGAGATCGCGATGCACGATCCCAGCTGCGTGAGCCGCGGCCAATGCGTCTGCGATCTGGATGGCGTATTTCAAGACATCGCGGATTCGCAGCCCCTTCTTTCCGATCAGTTGGTCGAGAGTTTCCCCCGCCACGTACTCCATGGCGATGTATTGCATCGGCTTGCCATCGACATCCTGCGTATCAATGTCATAGATCGTGACGATATTCGGATGGTTGAGAGAAGATGCTGCCTTCGCTTCCTGAACAAAGCGCCTTTCCCGCTCTGCGCTCATTGCGGAGGTCGAAAGGATTTTGATGGCGGCAGTTCGTCCGAGACGGGAATCAACGGCCTTGTAAACGACGCCCATACCGCCGGCTCCCAACTTGGCCTCGATGCGATACGAGCGGAGTGACTTGCCGATCATGGGTCCCTGGGGGAGATTTGATGGACTTGGCCGGGACGGCTGCCGGCCTCCATGCCATTTCTAACAACGAATTATAGCGGCGTGGCAGGTCAGCGGGGGGCTATTTACAGCAATTAATTAGGCACCTACCCAAGGCGAACTGAAGGCCGGATTCTTTGCGGATACTCGAAACCTGAAACTCGAAACCCCTTACCAGATCCTCACCCTCTCCTCCGGTGCCAGATACAGCTTCTCTCCCGGCTTCACATCAAACGCCGAGTACCACGCATCGATGTTTCTCACCGTATCCGCCCGATATTCCCCGGGAGGATGCCCGTCGGTCATCACCTGCTGGCGCAGCGCAGCCTCGCGCAACTTTTCTCCCCAGTTCTGCCCGAAGGCGATGAAGAATTGCTGATCGCTGGTGAATCCATCGAGCGTTGGTGCCAGCTGCCCCGAAGCCTTGTATCCGTCATACGCCGCCGAGAGTCCGGCCAAATCGGCAATGCTTTCTCCCAGCGTCTGCTTCCCATTGACCGCTAAATCCGGGAATGGTCTGTAAGTGTCGTACTGTGCCGCAAGTTTCGCGGTGGCTGCTTCAAAGTGTTTCAAATCTTCCGGCGTCCACCAGTTTCGCACCCGCCCTTTCGAATCAAACGCGCTTCCTTCCGTGTCGAAGGTGTGGCTGATCTCGTGTCCAATCACCTCCCCGATCGCTCCATAATTCACCGCCGCCGGAGCCTCGGGATCGTAAAACGGAGGCTGCAGAATCGCCGCAGGGAAGTTCAGCGCATTCTGCAGCGGCAGATTCACCGCATTCACCGTCTGCGGAGTCATCGACCATTCCTTGCGGTCGACCGACTTCCCAAGCCGCGCCACCTGCCGCTGATATTCCGACAGATCCCCGCGCCATATGTTGCCGAAAATGTCGCCCGCCTTTACTTCATAGTTCGAATAGTCGTGCCATGTCTCCGGATAGCCGATGCCAACGTACAACGTCGAAAGTTTCGCTTCCGCTTCGGCCTTGGTCGATGGATTCATCCAAGAGAGTGCCTCAATCCGTTTACGGAAGGCCGCGATCAACTCGGCCACCATTGCCTGTGCCTTCTCCTTGGCCTCCGGTGGAAAATACTTCTGCGCGTACACCTGTCCAACGTCGTCCCCCAAGTATCCGTTGACAACCGACACGCCCCGCTCCCACCGCGGACGCTGCTGCTGAACGCCGGACAACTCTTTGCCAAAAAACGCAAACCGTTCCTGCGCCAACGCCTTCGGCAGCACTCCGGCATGGGCCTCGATCAAATGAAACGTAAGCCAATCCTTCCACGATTCCAGTGAAACCGACGCGACCAGCGCCGACTCTCCCTGAAATGCCTCGGGCTGCCACACGATGAAACTCTCCACACGGCTCAGCCCCGCTCCCTTGAAGTATTCATCCCAGTCGAGTCCCGGAGCCTTCGTTGCAAAGTCCGCGCGCCTCCAGGTGTTGTTCGCCTTGTGGATGTCTTCGTTCTCCGCCAGCGTGCAATGCGTCTTCGCGATTGCCGTTTCTAGTTCTACGATCCGAGCCGCGCGCGCATCCGCATCGGAAAATCCAGCCAGCTTCAACATGGCGGCTACGTGCGGCTGATATTTCGCGCGGATCTTCTGCATGCTCTCGCTGTTCGAGGTGTAGTACTCACGGTCCGGCAACTGCAGCCCGCCTTGCATCAAATAGGCGGTGTAGTGGTCCGAATCGTTAAACCCCGGGGCGACCCACAATCCAACGAGATTTGCAGTGTGATAGTTCGTATTGTTCAATGCGTCCACATCGGCCCGCAGCGTCTCTCCCAGCGCGTGCGCCAGTTGCTTCTTGTCGTGGATTGCTGCAATCGTATCCAAATTCGATTTCACCGGAGTCAATCCCTTCGCCTCGATCGCGGCGTCATCCATATACGAATTGAAGAGGTCTGCCACCTTCCGCAAATTGGATCCTGCCGCCGGATTCGAAGTGGCGAGTTCCTGAATCAGGTCAGCGGTACGCTGACTGCTCAGGTCGCTCAATCTCGTAAATACGTCGATCCCAGCCCGGTCCGCCGGAATCTCCGTGCGCTTGATCCAGTTGCCATTCGTGAACCGATGAAAATCATCGCCCGGTTTCACCGAGCGGTCGATGTTGTCCACGGCAATCCCGTGGACTTCTTGAATGGAAGCGTTCTGGGCGAAGGCGCAAAGGGTAGACAGGAGCAGACAAGCCAAGACACTCTTTAAGAACATATCGATTCGTTTCATGTGGGCTCCAAAGGCAGGGCCGACAGAAAAATAACTCGGCAATTACAGAGAGTACGCTTCGTTAGACGTATGGCACCACGACAGGTCACGTAGCGACAGCCGCCTCGGCTGTCAAGCGAAGGCGAAGCCGAGCGCCCTGCACCTCAGACTGCGAAGCCTCGACGTTCTTTACAACCCTGGTATAACTCGCTTATGCCACGCTGTAGCTTGCTCGTAAGCATAAGCAAGCCGCAGCACCAGATCCTCCCGCCAATGCGGCCCGGCAATCTGCAATCCAATCGGCAATCCGCCTTGTGTAAACCCGCAGGGGACTGAGATCGCCGGCAATCCCCAAACGTTAAACGGCCGAGTATTCCGCAACAGCTTCAACTCCGCTGGACGCAGCGCCTCCCCGTTAGCCCTTAACTCGGCAATTGTTGGAGCGGGAAGCGGCGTAGTGGGCGTGACCAGCAAGTCCACCTCGGCAAACACATCACGAATGTTTCGCCGGGCGACTTCCAACTCGCACCTCTTCTGCATATAGTCCGCCGCAGTTACTTTCTCTCCCGTCCGAATCCGCCGCAAAGTTTCCGGCTGGTACAACTCCGGATTCTTAGCCACATTCTCTGCGTGATACGCGTACGATTCGGCGGCCTGCAACGTCCGGTCGTTCGGCACTTCGAGCCCCACTTCCTTAATATGTGCACCCAGAGTCGCAATTCCCGTCAGCGCATGCTCCATCGCAGTCGCCACTTCCGGATCAAGATCGTCAAAGAAATACGTCCTCGGCACACCCACTCTTAAGCCTTTTGCGCCGTCCTTGAGGATGGAAACATAATCTGTAACGGAAACCTCGACCGATGCGGTGTCGCCCCGATCATATCCCGCGATCGCCTGCAATACGATCGCCGCATCCTCAACGCACGAAGCCATCGGCCCCACGTGATCCAGCGACGTCGAAAGTGGAATCACCCCGCGGCTCGAAACTCGCCCATACGTGGGCTTAATCCCCACGCATCCGCACAGCGACGCCGGTTCGCGAATCGATCCAGCCGTGTCCGTTCCAATCGCAGCGCACGCCATCCCGGCAGGAACCGAAGCCGCCGATCCTCCCGAAGATCCCCCGGCAATCCGGTTCACGTCCCATGGATTGTGAACATCCCCAAAATGGCTGATCAGAGAACTCCCGCCATAGGCGAACTCATGCAGATTGTTCTTGCCAACGATCACCGCTCCAGCCGCTCGCAATTTTCGGACGACTTCCGCGTCTTCCGTCGGAACACGATCCTTGTGAAGCGCGCTGGCCGACGTCGTCCGCACTCCCGCGGTATCGATCAAATCCTTCAGCGCAATTGGAATTCCATGCAGTGGACCCCGCCACTTTCCCTGCGAAATCTCCTCCTCAGCGGCCCGCGCCTCTGCCAGGGCCGATTCCGGGATCACGGTGATAAACGCATTGAAGCGCGGATTGAGCTCTTCGGTCCGCCGTAAGCACTCCCGGGTGACGTCGACAAGAGAAACCTCCCGCCGCCGGATCCGCTGCGAAAGCTCAGAAATCGTCATGAGAGCATTCATCGCCGAAAACATTGTAAGGGCAGCAGCGTTTTCCTTCGTGCCCTGCGTGGTTTCCGCCCTTTTTTTCAGCCCAACCAAAAAGCCCTATAATGGATCAAGGCATTTTTCTGGGGGCAAGACAAAAATGGCAGAGATGACGATCGCGCCTGTTGCGACTCACGGTTTCTTCGTGGACGGACGATGGCAGCAGGATGGCGACCTCATCGAAATCCGTGCCCCTTACGACGGAAACCTGATCGGCCGCATCACGCAAGGCCGCAAAGAACACGCGGAAGCGGCCATCGCCGCCGCCGTCAAAGCCTTCGGCACGACCCGCCGTCTCCCCGCTTTCGAGCGCCAACGCGTCCTTCGCCAGGTCTCCGCGTTCATGACTGAGCGCAAGGAAGAATTTGCCCGCACTCTCGCGCAGGAAGCCGGCAAGCCCATCAAAGCGGCGCGAATTGAAGTCGAGGTTCCTTCCTCTCGACTGGCAGGAATTTACCGCCGGACGCTGGGGTATCGTCCGCCGTTTCCCCCTCGGCCCCATCGCCGGCATCACTCCATTTAATTTCCCCATCAATCTCGTGGCTCACAAAGTCGCTCCGGCCATCGCCGCGGGATGCCCCATGGTCCTCAAGCCCGCGCCGCAAACGCCGCTCTGCTCACTGCTTCTGGCCGAGTGCGTGCAGCATGCCGGATGGCCCGATGGCGGCCTCAACGTCCTTCCTCTTTCCAACGAAGATGCCGGACTGCTCGTCACCGATGACCGCATCAAGCTCATAAGCTTCACCGGCAGTGTTCCCGTCGGCTGGGACATCAAACGCCGCGCCGGAAAAAAGAAAGTCGTCCTCGAACTCGGAGGCAACGCCGCGGTCATCGTCCACAGCGACGCCGACCTCGCCTACGCCGCCGACCGCTGCGTCACCGGAGGCTTCGCCTACGCGGGCCAGACCTGCATCGCCGTACAGCGCATCTTGGTCGAGCACTCGGTTTACGGAAAATTCACTGATCTCCTCGTCGAAGGTGTTAAGGAATTAAAGACCGGAGATCCTCTCGACGAAACCACCGACGTCGGCCCGCTCATCCGCGAAAGCGACGCGATCCGCACTATTACCTGGATTGACGAAGCTGTCCGCGCCGGTGCTCGTCTCCTATGCGGAGGGCGCCGCAATAACCTCGTCGTCGAGCCCACGGTTCTGACCGGCACTAAGCCCGACATGAAAGTAAACTGCCAGGAGATTTTCGGACCCGTCGTCAGCGTCGAGCCTTACCGGGATTTCGATCAGGCTCTGCGCCAGGTCAACAATACCGCCTACGGAATGCAGGCCGGCGTTTTCACTCGCGACGCCAAGTTGCTATTCCAGGCCTACGAAGAACTCGAAGTCGGCGGCGTCATCGCCGGCGACGTCCCGTCCTTCCGCATCGATCACATGCCCTACGGCGGCGTGAAGGATTCCGGCCTCGGCCGCGAAGGCCTGCGTTACGCCATCGAAGAAATGACCGAACCGAAATTGCTTGTGATGAACCTGCGCTGAGATTGCACTCGTTGTCATCCTAAGCGCAGATGACGGCCGTGAAGCGGGCGTCAACGGAGTCGAAGGATCCCTAGCCTGAACACTGCTCCATCAAGGGAGGGATCGTTCAACTGCGCGACTCCGTCGCTCCGCACAGGATGACAATTGTGAGGCTTTTTGCTCAGAGTGGAGAGCCCCAGTTGAAAAACTCAACACGTTTCCAGTAACGTTCACTTCATACCCTTCATAATTTTTTTCTATCACGAGTTTCCAAAAACCCGCGACAAAGCTTCTCGAAATATTTATAATTCTCTGTTTCGCAACCAACTCGAAAACCAGTGGGTGGTTTTCTTACTCGGAACTTAAACTGACGCACCGATAGCGGACGCAGTTAAACAACAAGCGCTCCGCGTTAAACAACAGAAGCGGACTAAAGCTCCGCCGGGTCTCTTCAGCCAGATCAAAAGAGAATGTCGCAGATCTTTCATCGCAGCACGAATACGCTGTCCCGCGCCACCATTTTCGGCGCAGTATTCATTGTTGCGGCATTGGGCGGAGTCATTTACATCGTGCAGGGCTCTCCCTTTGTGACCTATGCCGGCGTCCGCAAGCCGCAGCCGGTCCCATTCAGCCATCAGCATCACGTCGCCGGACTCGGCATCGACTGCCGTTATTGTCACACCTCGGTCGAGACCTCCAGCTTCGCAGGAATCCCGCCGACGAAAACGTGCATGAATTGCCACTCGCAGATCTGGACTAATGCCCAGCTCCTTGAGCCTGTCCGGGCCAGCTATCGTTCCGGCGAATCGCTGCAGTGGACCCGCGTTAATCAGCTCCCTGACTTCGTTTTTTTCAATCACAGCATTCACGTCACCAAGGGCGTCGGCTGCAACACCTGTCACGGCCCCGTCGACCAGATGCCCCTGATGTATCAGGCAGAATCCTTGCAGATGGAGTGGTGCCTGGAATGCCATCGCGATCCGGGTAAAAATCTACGCCCGCGCGATCAAGTCTTTAACATGCGCTACGAACAGCCCACAACGGTCAACCCCGTTAATCTGGATGGCCGCGCTTTCACCGATCAGGATTCGCTAGGCGCATACCTGATCACCAAATATCAGGTTCGCGTCGGAAGAATAAAAACCTCCGACGGCCAGATCAGCGTCGGCGATATAACGAGTTGCAGCACCTGTCACAGATAGTTGTTCGGTTTCAGAAGTAGAGGTTTGTGTGGGGACAGCCGCCATCGGCTGTCCGTCGAGCGAAGCTCGACAAGGTCTTGAGATGCTGCCGATGCAGTCGCCCATTGGCAGCGGCAGAGCAAAAGCCGCGAAGCGGCGAAAGAATACAGCCCACGGCGGAAGCCGGGGGATAGCAGCGCAGAAAAGCGCAAGCCCCAAAGGGGCGAAAGAAACGATGCATGTCAGGGCAGAACAGTAAGGCCCGACACGAACCCAGCTGTGTAGCGGGGCATGTGAAAGCCCGGCACGGAAGTGCCGGGGATGAAACGAAAACACCGTCGAGTCCCGTAGGGACGACACCGTTGCCAGAATGACGACAGACAACAAATCGCAGTTCGTCAAACTCGAAGACATCTGCCCCACCAAGAAGGTCGAACTGGGCACCGTCCGCGAGCGAATCGACGCCGCCATCGCGCACGACAAGGCCGAAAAAACCGGCCCGGAATACTGGCGTTCGCTGGAAGAACTCGCCGGCAGTCCCGCCTTCCAGGAAGCCTTGCACCGCGAATTTCCCAAGGGCGCTTCTGAATGGCTCGACAAGGCCTCGCGC
>QIAL01000716.1:0-4710 GCA_003225535.1 Acidobacteriota bacterium
TGCTTATTAGTGAGGCCCTTGGCAAGTATCTTGAGGATCTCGAGTTCGCGCGGAGTAAGATTCGAACGCGTCATGCGCTCCGCGAGCCGGGAGGCGATCGAATGCGGAATATAGCGATTGCCGGCGCACACCGCGCGAATGGCGTCCGACACTTCCCGTTGCGAGGTGTTCTTGAGCAGGTAGCCTTCTGCCCCCGCCTGAATCGCGCGATAGATATCTTCGTCCGTCTCGTAGCTTGTCAGCACGATGACATGCACGGGCATTGCCTTCCGCTTGATAGAAACGAGGGTCTCAATGCCATTCATTCCGGGCATGCGCAAGTCGAGCATAACGACGTCCACGCTTTTCTTTTCAAGGACTCCGAGCGCTTCTTCGCCCGATGAGACTGAGCCGATGACCTCGATTCCAGGCTGCATGGCCAGCATGCTGGTGAGTCCTACGCGGACCACTGGGTGGTCGTCGACAATCAGAATCCGAATGTTACTGTCCGAACCCTTGGGCATGGGTTGACTCCATCAAGTATTTCCTGAGCAGGTTGGACCATGAGAAAAGCGTCATTCGCGGCGGCAAAGGTGCAGCGATCTGAACCCGAGTTCCTTGACCAATCGCACTCTCAATTTTCACCGCCGCAGATATTGAGGAAGCGCGCTTTCGCATTCCGCGTAGACCAAAGCCGCGCAAGTTCTCAGATTCAGCAAAGCCTTTTCCATCGTCGGCCAGAAGCAGGTGCACGAGATTTTCCTCGTATTCGAACGAAATCGTGATTTTATTTGGATCCGCATGACTGACTGCATTGGCGATCGCTTCTTGTCCGATTCGATAGAGAGTATCAGCGATCCGCAATGGTACCGGTCGCGGCTCGCCGGAACATGTGGCGACAATTTTAACGGCTCCCCCTTCCACCATTTGGCGGGCGCACGATTCCAGTGCAGTGAGCAGATTACCAGCCAGCAGTGGTTCAGGCCGGAGCATCGCGATACTCCGCCGCGCTTCTTCGTGACTATGCTTCACCAGATCGCTGGCCAGATCGAGTTGATGATGTGCGACCGGCAGTTCCGCCGGGATTCCATTCCGAACTGCTTCCAGCTGAAAACCGATGCCGGCGAAGCTCTGCGCCAGTGTGTCATGCATTTCATGGGCAAGCCTTTCTCTTTCTTCCATCACAGCGCGGAGGCGCCAATTCTCGATACGGCCATAGAGAAAGATGCCCACAAAAGCCAGGGCAATGACGCCAACAAGGGTGGCAATGAGGTTGCCTGTATTCCACCAGGGGGGACCTGCCAATACCTTCAAGTCGTCGGCAGAACGCAACAAGAGCACAAAGGGAGTGAGATTCCGAGTGTAAGCTGCATTCACCACACAGATACCGCGCAGCCGCAGCAAGCTGTTTAACTTAACGTTATTGAAGAGAGCATCCCCACGTCCCCGATTCGTTATGGCACGGAACGTCTGCGGTCCGGAATCCAGATCAAACAACAGAGTGTTATCAGGGCCGTAACTCTTCGAACGCAGTGTTCCTTCCAATTCGACAAAATTCGCGTCGAACGCCCCGCTGGCAGCCTGCGAAGCGGTTACGGACGCAGCGGGCACGGGGCTGTGTGCCCATAAGACCTGAACCGTTGCATGCGCCAGAGAGGAACTAAAATCGCCCGGATGCACCTCCCCGGATACTTCCACTTCGTCGCCAATCTTAAGCGGTGGTGCGCTGGGATGAGGAACTGACACTCCTCCGCTTGAGTCCTGAACGAAAAGCGTCGGGGAGGTGAGAATCACGCTGCCTCGAACCGTTGCCTTCGCTGGCTTCGAAAGCGGAAACAGGCGCAGACTGTCAATCGATTGCGCGTTTGTTGTACGGGAAAAAGGCTGCCGGGCGCGCTGGTCCGCCGGTGTGCCAACTCGATACCTTTCCTGGTTTGTAGCAGGAGAGGCGAGAGCTGCAGTCTTTTCAGTGGTGACAGTCCTAGCGAGCATAGCCGTTAAATCTTCGCGGGTGGCTGGGCGAACCGTTACGTTCTTCCATACGCCGCCGGCAGCATACGAACGCAAACCGACGCGTCCGGAAACCACGCAATCTTTCTCGGAGAGGGCAGAAGATGCGAGAGATCCCTGAGCCCCGGAACTTGCCTCTGCCACGATCTCGCAGCCGTATGCCAAAAGCTTGAGATGGTACCACTGGAGGGGCTGAATCTTGGCCCGAGTCGAGTCCAGATTGACGGTTCTCTCCATCCATCCATGCTCAGCGTGCCCCACTACCAATGAGTTGTCGAGACTGCGCAGACCAGCGTAGTACCCCGTGTAAGAATCCACAGCATGATGTCAGCGTCAATCGAATAATCGCGCCACCCGACAGAACCGGTGAGCAGTTTCGCGCCCCGCTCATCGGAGTCATTGCGCATCGCTCCGTTGACCACTTCCCATGTCCCTCCCAGTGCCTTCCATTCAGCAGCACTGCCTTTCGAAAACGAGTCATGGTAGGGGAGGCCGCGGGTCGAATCCCGCTGGCAGGCCGGAGTTCCCAGCAGCGCCAGAAACGCGAGCAAAAGTAGCACGGGAATCCGAAACGAACGGCTTTGCGATGCCGACATGGTCAACGCGCCGTGCTCCATACCCACGGTGTAGCTCTCCACTCCATTGACAAAAGACGCCGGATTTCAGGCGTGTTGACGTTTTGGCGCGTGATTGCAATTGGCTGAAGCTTGATTAAAGGAGGCATCGCTTTACCGTGGCGATCGCCATCGATCAACTCAACTGCCAACCGCCCCATCGCTCGCGTATCCTGCGTGATCCCGGAATCCATAGCTGGTTCATCGAACGGAATGCTTCCATCCGGGTCGAAGGCGATCACCTTCGCATGACACGCCGGCGTTTCCCCGATAGCCGATATCGCCGCTCTCCCAGAAGCCCACATCATCCCCACAATCACCTTGATTCCCGGGTTCTCCCTCACGGTCTCTTCGGCAACTTGGTGTTCGTGGAGGAAATTAAAGGATCCCGTCCTCTTAATCAGATGGATCTCGGGGTAACTTTCACCAAGAAACATCTCCAGACTGCGTGCTCGAACCATTACGGCAGAGATGTCTGGATTGATTCCAAGCACTGCCACGAACCCGTGGCCATGAAGAAGTTCGGCTACGCGCTGCGCAGCCATGCGACCTGCAGCCTCGTCGTCGTTGAGGATATAGGAGAGTTTTTCTCCCGCGGGAACCGGCAATGGTGATCCGACGATGACGGTCGGAACGCCATGAGCGAGGGCCCTGCGGACAGGAGCGATCAAGGCCAATCTCTGATCGGGCGCAAGGACAAGTCCTCGATATCCGCGGCTCACAACCTGGTTCACCAATGCAATCTGCCCCTCCACGTCATCTTCGCGAGTTGGAGCGTTCCAATGGATCCGCGTATTGGCATGAACCGCGGCTTCCTCAGCGCCCGCGTGTTCAGGTTCCCAGAGACCGGTTCCCGAGGTTCGGGGTATCACTGCGATTGTGAAAGGACTGCTGGAGTGACAGCTCAGACCGAATAACGCCAGGACAATAATGCAGAATCCGTATCTCAGGCGAAACGGTGGCGATTTCTCATTCTTCATTGCAGCGGGGACATGAAAAGCGCGAGTTTACGCCGCGCCATCCACTTCATCAAGGCATTTGCGCTAGTACAAATAGACTATACGTCCGGAGTACACGTAGCTCATGCGACCTTCGCGGAAAAGAAGTAGCCTCGGTGCCGTCTCTAGGGCATTCGCTAAGACTCGCAATGTGTTCAACCAATGAAAGCGCGTTCCGGATTCGAAGACATTCACTTCGGCGCCGTTAAATCCGAAAATTCTCTCCGTCGAGAACACCTACCCAAGCTGGAGGAAGCCATGAGCCACGTCGCACAGCAGGTTGTCCGATTCTTAACGATTCTGGCCTTCACGAGTGCGGCCGCATGTTACGGTCAATTCTCAGGGAGCATTCAAGGGGCCGTACAGGATGTCACCGGATCAGCGATCACCAATGCTTCGGTCACGCTCAGCAATACCGATACTGGCGTCTCCCAGCACGCATCGACTGACGCCTCTGGACTGTATCGCTTTATCAGCTTAGCCCCGGGTCCTTACAACATTTCCGCGACCGCACCGGGTTTTGAAACGGTGAAAGTCTCTTTCTCATTGACAACTAATGAGACCAGGGACATCAGGATGGCATTGCCGATCGCCAAAGAATCCACCCAGGTGGAGGTTACTGCTCAGGCGCCGCTGCTTGACACGGCAGACAGCCGAAACCAACAGACGCTAGAAACCCAGACACTGCAGGAGCTTCCCCTGGCGGCTCGAAACCCAACGGCCCTTGTCACTCTTACACCGGGAGTGACGGGGTTAGGGACGGGCACCAGCACGAACTTCAATCCGGAAAACTACATTGACGCCAGCGCGAACGGGCGTGGCCAGAATGGGAATCAGTACGTGGTAGACGGCCTTGATGTGACCAGCAGTATTCGACCAGGCGTACTGAACTTAACCCCAAACGTAGATACGGTCTCCGAGCTCAGCGTGCAGACGAATACCTATGCGGTCGACTTCGGGAGAGCAAGTTCCATACAGACCGTCATAACCACCAAATCAGGAACCGAGCATTATCACGGATTCGCAAGCGAGTACTACAACTACCAGGGGTTCAATGCCAATGGTGAGTTTGTCCCGCCGGGTACGAAGATCAATCCTTATCACTCCAA
>QIAL01000716.1:4720-12051 GCA_003225535.1 Acidobacteriota bacterium
TCTAACGGTCAATCGGTTCAAACTTATGAGGATCCGGCCTTCCTGACGTTTGCCCAGACAGCTCAACCCAATTCTCCGGAAGTGCAGTTAATGGCGAAATACAAACCCACCGGGGCAACTACCACTGGAGTTTCGGCCACTGCTCTGGATGCGTTTGGGCCACAGAATCTTGGTGCCAATACCGGATGCAACACTCCGAGTACCCACAACATTCCGTGTACCACGCCGGTATTTGACCACGGTATCTTCAACTCGTCGAGCTACAACCACTCGTATCAGTGGAATGCGCGCATCGACAAATATTTCAGCAAAGACCGGGTGTACGGCAACTTTATACGGAACCAGATCAGTTCGGGCGGGCCTGCAGTCCGGCCCGCATTCGCGACGACTTCGTACGACTACGGTTCTTCGCTCCAGGTCAATGAAATGCACCTATTCACTGCTCGCACCTTGAATGAAGCTTGGTTTGGCTACAACCGCATCGAGGGATTTGCCAACAAAACCGGCACATTCACGGTGCCAATCGTCAGTGTGGCAGGTCTAGGTGTCGGTTTTGGAAACGGGTTTGCGCAAGGTGACTTCATCCAGCATAGCTATCACTGGCGGGACGTCCTCTCCCACATTCGCGGGGCACACAGCTTCAAATTCGGATACGAAGGCTGGCACGGGGACGACCTTGCGCTATTTGCGGGCGCATACGGCATCCCGAACCTCTCCTACAATAATATGATCGACCTCATTAACGATAAGCCCTATAGCGAAAGCGGCCTCTCTTACAACAGTGTCACCGGCAAACCCCAGCCTGGCCAATATAAGTTCGCGATGAGCACATTTGGGCTGTTCGCCGAGGATACGTGGAAAGTAGGCCGAAGGCTTACCCTCAACTATGGGGTTCGGTACGACAACTTCGGAAACCCCGTCCCGACTGGTGGCACGACCCTGGCTAATTTCCACCTTGCATCCGGCGGAAGCTTTCAGGATCAAGTAGCAAATGGCTTTATGAAACAGCAAAGTCATGTGTACAACCAGTCTTTGAATTGGGTGTTCAGCCCGCGCGCTGGTTTTGCTTGGGATCCGCGAGGGGACGGCAAATGGGTCGTTCGTGGCGGAATCGGACTCTATCATGACTTTGTAACGCTGGGGAACGCAGAGAATGGGCTGAAGGGAAATCCACCCGGATTCGTCGTTCCCACATTCAAGAACGATGGCTCAACTGCTCCGCCCATCTTCAGCTACGGAACGCAGAACACGTATCCTTACGGGTTTCAATATCCTGCATATGTCGGTACTCCACTTGATTCGAAGGGAGGAGTGGTGGGAGGAAACTTTAGTGTAGGGGGCGTTGACGAGAACATTTCCTCTCCTTATACCCTTAACTGGAATGGGACCGTAGAACGCCAGATTACATCCAGCCTGACTGCGAGCTTTGGCTACATGGGGTCGCATTCTGCTAGCCAGGTGTTCAATGGCGGTTGTACTGGTTGCACTTCGTACGGCGTGGACATCAATGTCTTCTCCGGCGATCTACTTCAGCACCTTTCCTGCACCGCAGGCTCTTGCGGTGGAACGCAGACTCGCCTGAACAGCAGCTTTGGAAGCATCACCTATGCCGCTAACGGTGCTTATGGAAACTACGACGGGGTCTTCGCAGCGCTGAAGGGACGCTTCGCGAGACGCGGATTTGTAACGGCGTCCTATACGCGCTCCGATGCCAAGGACGATTGGAACAGCTACGCCGGCGTCTATCCATTCAACCAGTTCTACGGCCCGGCATCATGGAATCGCCCCAATGTGTTTTCGCTTGGCTGGAGCTACGAACTACCTGGGAGCAACGGCGGTCGGGGTTTCCTAGGCCGACTCAGCGCGGGTTGGACACTGGCCGGACTCACTTCGTTGCAATCGGGGACACCATTTACGGTGTATACGAACGCAGCGTTCCACGGATTGCTTATAGATCCTTCCGGACCCGTCACGGCATCGAATCTGCAATTTGCACCGGATAGCGGTGATTTTAATGCGGATGGAGATAACAATGACTTTCCGAACGTTTCCAGTTATCACCAGCCGAAAGACCGCACGGCGTTCAGGAACGGCATTTTCCCGCATTGCAGTGGTACCAACCTCGACAATTGTGGGCCGTTTTCTCTGCCCTCCTTAGGACAGGAAGGCAACGAAAGAATGAATCAGTTCCAGAATCCCGGCTTCGCGCAAACGGATCTGACAATAAGGAAGGCAACGTTGATAACCGAGGGTATCGCGCTTGAACTACGGCTCGATATGATCAACGGTAGCGTGACGAGCGCATATATTCCACGGAACATGATCGTGAGCGCAAAGGTCACGTTCTAGGTGCGACAGGCGCAGCGGTCGAGCAGAGCGCGCAATCGTTGTCTGCTCGACCGTCCCCCAAGGGTGTGCGGGAATACGGACTCTAATCACAAACGTGATGGTGCCGTCTCGATCTATCTGCTCCAACCTTGGCCCCCCGATGTCTCAGTTGCTCAGCTCGAGGACATTCATGTCAAACGCATCGAGAGTTTTCGTAGGTCTCGTCCACGTCCTCATCTTTTCTCCGTTGCTGTTTTCGGCGGACCTGCAGACACGCTTGACTTTGAGCAACCCGACCACCAAAGCGACCTTTGGTCCGAAAGGCCTGGTTCTTTTAGAAGGCGCACAGTCAAAAGCAAAGATTGCATTTGCGCAGGATGATTGGTCGCTCGCGATTGATTCGAGTACTTTGGGCAGCCATGCGGCACAGCCCCGAGTTAAGCGAGTTGGACGCGACGAGATTCAATACGATTATGGAATCTCCGGATACGAAATCCGCGTCATTTACCAACTGAAACCAGCGTGGAGATTTGTAGGCAAGCAACTCAGGGTGTTACGAACGCCCGCGAGCGACTTCACAGTTCATCGCGTCGTGGCTTGGGACCTAAAGGTGCAAAACGAGGTTGGCTCCGCATACGTGCCCTCGACGTATGTACCGCAACTCGGAGCAACCATTGCCGAGAGCAGGAAATCACTGCCGGGCAAGGATTTTGGAGAGTTCTTGCGGCTTACAGGTGGGCAGGGTCTGTTGTTGACGATCCAAAACCCTTTTCTTGAAGCCAGGCATGATGGCCAAACAGCGAGCCTCGGATATGCCCCAGAAATGTCTTGGCGAAAGTCCTGGGGCCAATTTGCGAGCGACATGGCCTGCATCGGTACTTACTCTCTCAGCGGCCGAGACTCCCTCGCCAGATGACCCTGGAATGGCAGCCTGCTGAGCCCGAGACTCCCGACGATGGCATGGACCAGTCGGAGATTTCTGCTTTTACCGGTTGCGTTCGAGCCTTTCTGATTGACCCGGCGCAGCACCCGATCACCGTTGAGGTGGGCTGGACGCTCAACGATTACCAGATCGATGTCGGCACTCCAGAAGGACAAGCTGAGTACAAGCGCATTATTGATACAACGGCAGAACTGTGGCTCAATCTTGGCGAGAAGATCCGAGGTGGCGACTGGGATCCTCTGACAGATCCTATTCCAGCGAGCGTGACCGAGATGCTGTCGTATGCGCGACAGAAGCACGTGGGGTTGCTTGCCTACGTGTATCCGTCTGTTCCCTATGAGAAGAATCGTGCATGGATCGTGAAGGGGAAGGAGAGCAACGATCCCCACAAATACGCGACTCTCGCATCGCGTGACCTTCAGGATTATTTGATCCGTAACCTCATCAGCTTTCAGAAGCGTACGGGAATTGCAGGCTATTCGTTTGACTACGCATTTCTTGACTTGCCTGGCAGCAGCAGCTATTCGCAGTGGTACGGCCTCAGACGGGTGATAGAGTCGGTGCGCAGAGCCGCACCATCGATCATCATCGATGGTCGCCAAACATATCAATGCTATGGGCCCTGGAGTTGGGTGGCTGGCAGCTATCCCCATCCGACCGGAAATGACGAACAAGCCGAGAGCTTCAAACCTTACCCTGATTTGCATTTTGACCGCGTCTCAGCCGACCGAACCCGCTTTGTGAACTACTGGTACCGCAACTATCAGTTTGCGCCGGCAGAGGTCATTCCTGGCTACGCAACCCACCAGGTCGAACGGCTGGTCAATATTCCCGCGGACAACGAAACGGTTGACGACCCTCCAAAAGAAGAGATGATTTACACGCGCTACCGCCCCCGCAACTGGGACTATCTTGGCTACCGCTATTCTTTCCTTTCCTCGATTGCTACGGGTGGCTGGAACAATGTGGTCAATATGATCCCAGCCCGCGATCTGGAAGAGTGGAAACACTTCTCCGCGGCGGACAAAACATGGATTCGCGGCTGGCTGAGTTGGACGGTGAGCCACAAGGAATACCTGCGCAACACGCGGACCATCCTAGATCAGCCTGCGCTCGGACATGTGGACGGAATTTCGGCGATCATAGGGAATCAGGGTTACCTTTTTCTTTTTAACCCAAACTATAAGCAACTGTCCGCCGATTTTGTCCTCGATGAGACTGTGGGTTTGTCGCAAGGTACAACATTCTTGCTGCGGCAAATATATCCGGATCACGGCCGGGCCATTGGCAAGCCACGGGCAGGAATTTGGAGTCGAGGGGACAAGGTTCATCTCGATCTACCCGGAACCAGTGCAACGGTTCTGGAGTTAATGCCCTCAACCTTTACTTCCTCCATCATATTTAATGCGGAGGCGGCTGGGTCAGACGAAATGCCCGAAGCACGTGCGGCGCTCACACGCAACCGACTTTCGATAGAGCATATCGGCGGTGAATACGGCAGCTCGCAAGAAATTGGAATCTTGCTGCCCTTAGCGACAAAGATCACGAGCATGAGCGTGAATGGTCGCGATGTGCAATTTCTCCAGAACGGTCGTTACATCAGTGTACGCGTCAATTTTGCCGGGAAACGTTTCAATCAAGATCAAGAGGTTCCGCTTACATCCACGGAGGGCCGGGATCTGGTGGGAAAGTTCGCGGTCCCCAATCGTATCTTTGAGGAGCTGGCTGCGAGGAAGAAGGCATGGCCAATTCCATGGACATCCGACGATTACAGCACAACATGGCTGGCTCCCGAACGACTGTTGCTGTTTCTTCAGTTTGTGGACGGATCAGAAACAATTCCAATATCAGCATCTCTTGACGATCGCCCTCTCAAACTCGAGCCCGCTTACAGCTCCATTCGCACCCATCCCGCATCATTTGTTGGCTTCTACGCGGATCTCTCGGCCGTCGACCCGGATAAACAGCACAACCTGGTGCTCAGGCTTCCAGAAGCGACGCGTGCAAGGTTGCAGGGCGCATTTTTTGACAACGTGGAGCCCCAATTCACCGAAGAGGTTGTCCCGTGAGACGGCAGATTGTTGTGCATCTGCAGCAAAGACGAGCCGGCGACAGCTTTCCAGGTTATTTCCAGACCCGAGACAGGTCAAACGGCGGGAGGACCCGTTCGAGCACAGCAACGGCCAAGACCTGGAGTGTTCTGTCACAAACGACGAAAGCTCACAAGTCACAACGAGTCACTATTAGAGACGTAGCAGAACTGGCAGGTGTATCGACCGCCACCGTTTCAAATGTGATGAATAGTACCGGCAAGGTGAGTGAGCCCACGAAAGCAAAGGTGAGAGCTACGATCCAGAGAATGAAATGGACGCCAAATGTCGATGCGCGTAATCTCGCTAAAGCAACGCCTGCAAAGTCGCGGTGACATGGTCGAGAGAGTTTTGACTTTTCTTGGCGGCGCCGCTCCTAAGTACCCATTTATCGCTGACCGTAACCGAACAAGAGGAGCATTCCGGTGCTGAGCAGGCGGCAACTGCTAAAGGGGTTGGCGGCTGGTTCGATTGCGGTTGACACTTCAGGGTTCGCAACGAGTTGGCCCCAGCACGACCTTTCCTCCCGGCGACCGCCCCATAGCGAGCGCAAATTCACCTCGCAATCGGTTGAGGAAGTCATTCACCGTGTGAAACCGCGAATCGGCGATCCTCATCTGGCTTGGATGTTCGAGAACTGCTACCCGAATACCCTAGACACGACGGTTCGTGTCGGTACAGTGGACGGAAAGCCAGATACATTCATCATCACTGGCGATATTGACGCGATGTGGCTGCGGGATTCTTCGTGCCAAGTGTGGCCCTGCCGGTGCATCCTGATCGATCCGTATGCAAACGCGTTCCTGTCCGATCCACACGCCACCAAGGCCCTGCCTTGGGCCGTCGATGACCTCACAGACATGCATCCAGGAGTTGGCGAACGCAAATGGGAGATTGATTCCCTGTGCTTTTGCATTCGTCTTGCGCACGGCTACTGGCAGGTGACCGGGGACACTTCTCCTTTCACCGCGGAATGGGCACGAGCGATGCGGCTGTTGGTGGATACATTTCGTGAGCAGCAAAGGAGAAAAGGCTCAGGCAGCTATCATTTCCAGCGGCGGACGGAAGTGCCCACCGACACTCAAATGCTTGGGGGTTATGGCAATCCTGCACAGCCGGTAGGTTTGATCTATTCGATGTTTCGTCCCTCCGACGATGCCTGTCTATATTCACTCTCCATTCCCGGCAATCTGTTCGCGTTGGTGTCTTTGCGTCAGTTATCGAACATGGCAGCAGAAGTGTTGCACGATACCGCCTTTGCAAGTGCGTGTGGCGCTTTGGCTCAGGAAATCGAATCTGCCCTTTTCACGTACGGACAACGCCATGACGCGAAGAATGGAGAGATCTGGGCTTATGAAGTCGACGGCTTCGGGAATCAGCTAGTGACTATTTGGGTTGTTGTGCTTCAGATGACCCGATCTATCGCAGGACACGTTTCCGAGTGCTAAGTTCTGCCAATCCCTACTTCTTTAAGGGAAGTACTGCAGAGGGAATTGGCGGCCCACACGTTGGGCTGGACATGATCTGGCCACTGTCGATCATCATTCGTGCTCTAACCAGTTCTGAAGAAAGCGAGATATGCCAGTGCCTGCGTTGGCTCAGAAACACGGACGCCGAGACGGGTTTTGTTCACGAGGCTTTTCACAAGAATAATCCGGCACAGTTCACCCGACCATGGTTCGCGTGGGCAAACTCCTTATTCGCCGAACTCATTTTGAGGCTGAGTGAGGAACGTCCGCAACTTTTGAAATTGGATTTTGAAGAGAAGGCGGGAAGAAGGGGACTAGACAAGTGAGCAGAAGATCATTCTTGAAGCTGTGCTCCGCCCTGGCAACGAGCGGAGTCCTTGGCTCCCGATTCATGTGGGCATACCCGGACAAGCTGAAAAATTGGGCCGGGAACCTCGAGTACGGGACCGACAAAGTGTACTCTCCCAAGTCTGTGGGACAGGTGCGGGAGTTTGTACGCAA
>QIAL01000717.1 GCA_003225535.1 Acidobacteriota bacterium
TGGCTTGCGAGCGAAGATGAGCGTGGTGCCCGGCTGAAGGGTCTAAGGATGGTTCATCGTTTATCGCGTTCCTCAGGGTCGGACGGGCCTGGCTGCCGATACGACAGCCGCCAGGAATTCCGTAATGATCGGAGCATTGTGGAAGGCTTATCGCTCGAACGATTTGTGGGATCGGACGGTTTGATGCTGCTCCTCTCTTTTCTAGCCTCGAGTGAAATGCCCCGCGGAGATGTACTCGAACTCGCAAAGCGCGTGCAGATTCCAGGATACGAACAGGCTCGTGAACTCTTCCGCGAAGCAATTGGCATGGGAGTATTCTCGCCTACAATCGGCGAGGGGTACTACATGCAGTCCGAGATTCGGGAGCTGTTGGGTTGGGCCAGCCGCGAAACGAATTCTTAGATAAGACTTTTGTCTTATCAATTCCTCTTGCCTGAAGCGAATCTTCCAATAAGCGTTGTCGTCGAATTTTCATTCGTTCTACTGATGAATTGTTCTGAGTGCTGAAGACCGTTAGCCTCGGCAATGGAGGACGGCAACAGATTGAGTCCTTATTTCCGCAGGCCAACCTCGGGAGGTTACCAACGTGGGCAAAACGATTGGCATTGATCTTGGTACTACGAATTCGGTGGTGGCAGTCATGGAGGGCGGTGAACCCAATGTCATTGCCAATGAGGAAGGTGGGCGCACGACTCCGTCGGTGGTGGCGTTTACCAAGACCGGCGAGAGGCTGGTGGGCCAAGTGGCCAAGCGCCAGGCGATCACCAATCCCGAGAACACGATTTTCTCGATCAAGCGTTTCATGGGGCGACGCTATGACGAAGTGAAAGAAGAGCTGAAGATGGTGCCGTACAAGGTTGAGTCCGAGGGCGACCACGTGGTGATCGTGGCCCAGGGCAAGAAGTACACGCCACAGCAGATCTCGGCCATGATTCTGCAGAAGTTGAAGAAGGCAGCTGAGGACTATCTGGGACAGCCGGTCCAGGATGCGGTGATCACGGTTCCGGCGTATTTCAACGACGCACAACGCCAAGCTACCAAGGATGCCGGGAGGATCGCTGGGCTCGAGGTAAAACGCATCATCAATGAGCCGACGGCAGCGGCCCTAGCTTATGGTCTGGACAAGAAAAAGGATGAGACGATCGCGGTCTACGATTTTGGCGGCGGGACATTTGATATTTCGATCCTGCGAGTTGGAGAAGGCTTGATCGAAGTTGAGGCTACGAATGGCGATACGCACCTGGGTGGTGACAACCTGGACCAGCGCATCGTCGACTGGCTGATCGACGAGTTCAAGAAGAGCGAAGGTCTCGATCTGCGCGGCAGAGGAAACGAGATGGCGCTGCAGCGTCTTCGTGATGCGGCGGAACGGGCCAAGATCGAACTTTCCACTACGATGGAGACGGAGATCAATCTGCCATTCATTACTGCGGATGCTAGCGGACCGAAGCATCTCGTAAAGAAACTCACGCGGGCGAAACTGGAAGCCATGGTTGAAGAACTCGTCCAGCGCTCCGTGCCGCCAAGCAAGCAATGCATGAAGGACGCGGGCGTAGATGCCAGCAAGATCGACGAAGTAGTGCTGGTTGGCGGACAGACTCGCATGCCGCGTATTCAGCAACTGGTCAAGGAACTCTTCGGGAAAGAAGGCAACAAGGGAGTGAACCCGGATGAAGTAGTCGCGGTAGGCGCCGCGATCCAAGGCGGCGTGCTAGGCGGCGAGGTAAAAGATTTGCTGCTGCTGGATGTGACCCCGCTGACGCTGTCGATCGAAACACAGGGCGGTGTGGCGACGTCAATGATTCCGCGGAACACGACCATTCCGACCCGCAAGACTGAGACGTTCTCGACTGCAGCTGACAGCCAAACTGCGGTTGATGTCCACGTGCTGCAAGGGGAGCGTCCGATGGCGAACCAGAACCGCACATTGGGCAAGTTCCAGCTTACTGGCATTCCTCCGGCACCACGGGGCGTTCCGCAGATCGAAGTTACGTTCGACATCGATGCCAACGGCATCCTGAACGTGACCGCAAAAGACCTGGCGACGGGAAAGGATCAGACCATCAAAATTACATCGTCTTCCGGCCTATCGAAAGAAGAAGTCGACCGCATGGCCAAGGAGGCAGAGGCACACTCGGCCGAGGACAAGTCGCGGCGTGAGGAGATCGAATCGAAAAACCAGCTGGACTCCTTGGTCTACAGCGTCGAAAAAATGCTGCGAGAAAATGGCGGCAAAATCTCCGGCTCGGAACGCGGCGATGTCGAGAACGCGATTGCCGATGCGAAGAAAGCCTTGGAGTCGAATGACAAGACGAGCATGGACAATGCTCGCGAGCGTCTGACGCAGGCTTCGCACAAACTGGCGGAACAAATGTACCGGTCTACGTCCACGCAGTCACGACGATCGTCGGGAGATGGAGGCGCGGCGGGTACGGGCGCGGCTTCGTCATCGGGCGGGCAAAGCAAGAAGGATGAAGGTGTGGTCGATGCGGAATATGTAGATGTGGATACGAATCGCTAAAACGCCGTTTCTGGCCTGGGATCGCATGTATTGAAGGAAAGCCGCGCAAAGGCCTCTTGAATCAAGACGGACCGACTAGCCATTCGTCACGTAGTGATGGACGAACGTCACCGCCATTGCTCCCTCGCCGACCGCCGATGCGCAACGTTTGACTGAGCCGTGGCGCACATCACCGGCTGCGAATACTCCCGGAATGTTGGTTTCCAGGTAATAACTCATCGCGAACGATGCCGGCTTCCTGCGCCCACTGAGTGTGCGGAAGACCACCCAGGCAGAGAAACAGCCAGCTGGTTTCGGCCTCCCATTCGCTGCCTGTTTCCTTGTTGTGTAACGTGATCGACTGCAGAGAAGTATCGCCATGGAGAGCGACCACCTCGGTGAGCAATAGCACCTCAACGTTCGAGGACGACTGAATCCGATCAATCAGATACAGAGACACAGACTTCTTCAGCGAGCTGTCGCGAACGACCATCGTTACTTTTCCAGCATAGCGGGAGAAGTGCATGGCGGCCTGCGCGGCTGAGTTGCCGCCGCCCACAATGAAGACGTGGTCGGTCGAGATGCAGAGCGACGCCTCGCTGGCGCCTGCACCGTAGTAAACGCCGGCGCCGCGGAAGCGATCTTCATTGGGAAGATTGAGTTTGCGGTACTCGACGCCGGTAGCGCAAATGGAAGCGCGGGCA
>QIAL01000355.1:0-18464 GCA_003225535.1 Acidobacteriota bacterium
TCAATTCTGGTGGTGTAGTTCGTTGTGACCAGGCCGGGACGGCTCGTGGGCTGCGCTTGATTAGTCGTTGCTGCGGATGCACTCGACGTGGCATCCCCCGTGACTTTGATCATCACGGTTCGGCCATACGGAAATATCTGATAGGAACGTGCGCTCTTCAGGTCGACCACCACACGAGTCACCGGCGGTTTCGCCTGGAACAATCCGACTCGCACGTCTTTCACTTCCCCGCGATCGACCGACTGGCTGCGAACCTGATTACCCGGTAGCGCATTTGGAAAGTCGATTACCAACCGGTCGGGCCCGGTCAGCACCTGAGACTCGGGAACAATCCGGTCGCTCGCCTCCACCTCAATCTCGACGGTGTCCTTGCTTCCCAGGACTTTCACAGAACGGACGGACACCTGCGCCATCGAACTGCCTGCCAGGCAAGCACAAACGGCGGCTGCCAGCAGCCAACCTGCAAGAACACGTGACAATTTGAGCATCGACATCTGCGCCCTGATGATGTTTTGGGTGGCTATAGGAGCGATTGTAGCAGCGCTTTGGGAGTGGAAGCCTTCCAAAGGTATTAGCCCTCTGGTTCGTACCGAGGCGTCATCGGTTTGGCCAAGTCCATCTTTAAGAGAAACCTTAATAAGAGAACCCTTCCGGGAGAAACAGGGCTGAGGGCGACCAAAAAACATCAAACGATCCAGCCGTATGCCAGTCTCAAACGTCGGCACAATTCCCAGGACTCCCATTTGCCGATAGACCCAACCCGTTTCGAAGGGGCGCCATTTCCAATTCCCTCCCCGTTATCCACTCTCATCCTCAGCTTTTCCACAAACGCTCCACACCGGAACTAGCGCTGGACGAGTGTTCCCGCAATCCGCCTTTCTGTCAACGCTTTTCATGCCGCGGGAGCGCAGGGCTGCCCTCTCCGTTGTGACGAGAATCGTTGACATTTTTTTCTGACCAGCTAGAATACGCCTCGCCTCAAACCTGTAAAATTTAATCATGAGCCCCGAACTTCTCGATTCCGTCCTCCTCCGTACCGATTTTCCAGATCTCAAACTAAAGGCCAGCGGCAAAGTCCGCGACGTTTACGAAATAGATGAAAAACAGCTTCTGTTCATAGCCAGCGACCGCATTTCGGCCTTCGATTATGTTCTGGCCACCGGCATTCCCCACAAAGGCCGCGTCCTGAACCAGATTTCGCTGTTCTGGTTCGATTTCCTGGCTGACGTGGTACCGAATCACCTCATTACCGCCGATGTCGACAAGTATCCGGCGTCGGTCCGCAAGTATGCGGACCAGCTCCGCGGACGCTCCATGCTGGTGCGCCGCGCCGAAATCTTCCCGGTCGAATGCATCGCGCGCGGCTACATCTCTGGATCCGGCTGGAAGGAGTACAAGGCAACCGGCAAAGTGTCGGGCATTGCACTCCCTGCCGGTCTGCGGGAATCCGACGCCCTTGCCGAGCCCATTTTCACACCCTCGACGAAGGCGACCTCCGGTCACGACGAGAACATATCTTTCGATCAGATGTGCGATATTGTCGGCGTAGAAACTGCGAGCCATCTGCGCGACCTGACGCTGCGCGTTTACAAAAAGGCCGCTGCTTACGCACGTCAGCGCGGCATCATCATCGCCGACAGCAAGTTTGAGTTTGGACGTACCGCCCACGGCATCACGCTGGCGGATGAAGTTCTTACTCCCGATTCATCTCGCTTCTGGCCTGCTGACAAGTACGCACCAGGACGGGCGCAGGATTCGTACGACAAGCAGTATGTCCGCGACTACCTCGAGCAAATTCACTGGAACAAGCAACCGCCCGCTCCCGCGCTTCCTGCGGAGGTGGCGCGCCGCACCAGCGAAAAGTACCTCGAGGCGTATTCCCAGCTTACAGGGCGCAAGCTGGATGTGTGACGGTAGACGGCATCCGATTTTACCCGAGCACGACTTATGACCTTGAGCGTCATCGATTGGATCATTTGCGCGCTCGTTCTGTTCAGTGTGATCACCGCCGCCATGCAGGGTTTTTTTTCCGAGGCCCTCACGACGGCTGGACTGATCATCGGTTACATCGTGGCTGCGTGGCAGTACCATCACCTCGCAGAGTGGCTGGAAAGTTTTTTGAAGAACCCGTGGTTGGCTGAGATTCTAGGCTTCCTGATCATTTTCTTTGCCATCGTGCTCCTGTTCGGTTTAGCGGCCAGGGTTGCGCGCTGGGTTATGAAGGAGGCCGGGCTCAGCAGTTTTGACCGTTTCCTTGGCGCAGTCTTGGGGCTGGTAAGGGGCGGGCTGATGGTGGCAGTAATCCTGATGGGAATGACGGCGTTTGAGCCGGCGTCAAAGCTGCTCCAGAATTCGCAACTGGCGCCTTATTTTCTTGTCGTCGGGCGTGCGGCGATCTGGCTGGCTCCTTCGGAATTGCGGATGCGTTTCTATCAGGGACTCGGTTTGCTCCATCAGGCCCCCCAGAAGTTTAGCGGCACGCCTGCGTCTCCGCCGAAATAGGCTGCGGTGGCAGGCCAACAAATTTCCAGGATAGAGAGAAACTCATCGTGAAAGATCAATTGGAAGCACTTGTCCTTCAAATGTACCGCAGCAACATCCTCTACGCCGAAGGCGTACGGGAATTCAAGAAGCGCTTCATCCTGACGGTTCTTCAGGAAAACCGGGGGAACCAATGCCGGGCCGCCCGTGAATTGGGCATGCACCGCAATACGCTCAGCCGCACCATCACCGAGTTGAAGATCGACGTCCGGCAGCTGCGCGATGGCGTTAAGCGTCCGCCCCGCAGCGCCCGCCCCGTTTCCATGGAAAAGAAGATCGTTCGTTAGACTCATTTGCAAAAACCAAGGCAGCCCTTTGGGGCTGCCTTTTGTCATCTCTTTTATTTGCCTTACTGAGCCGCGGGTTTTTTGTGCACGGGCGCTTTGTGTGTCGGAGTGGTGGCCGCCGGTTTTGCATTCAGCAAGCGTCCTTTTTCCATCACCATCATGAATGGGTTCGGGGTGTAAGAGGCTGGCTCGCCCTGGAAGTCGAAGCTCGCCCCGTCTTTCGGGGTTAGCTTCGCCGGAATCTTGTCTTCGAACTTCAATGTGATATCCGCCTTCTTGGCATCGATGTCATCCGAACTGCCGGCGATCATGAACTCGTCCGGCGTTGTGCCGATGATGGTGCCGTTCATCTGCACAGCCTTGCCCTTGATCACGTTCCAAACCGCGTCCTGATCTTCCTGGCTGCCATTCGTCAAGACGAATTCCCACTGGGCGAAGTCCATCTTGTCGGCCGGCGTCTTCACAACCATGTCGTGCGCCTGCTCAGCGGGCGTGGGTGCGGGTTTGATCGGCATCTGCTGACCATTTGCGCTCGCAGCTGCCAGCAGCTCAGCCCAACCATCGTCGCCAGCGTGGAACTTGACGTACTGCGAGCGGGCGTACTTTTCGATCCCCGCCTTGTTCTGCGCGGGCGCAACGGCCGCAGCGCGGGCCGCGTACCAGATCCCGTTCTGATAGTCCGGCGGAGTCTGATTCAGGTAAGCCAGGGCGAGCGGATACACCACGCTGAAGTCGGTCGGATTCGCATCCACGACGGGCTTTAACGCAGTTGCAGCTCCCGGGTAGTCCTTGGCCTGGTAATCCGCAATGCCGATAGCCGAGCCAAAAATCTGGTCCATCTGCGGCTTCATCTTTGTGACTTCGGGATCGGTAATCTTCGGCCAGCAGCCTTGTCCTTGCTCCGCATATTTCTTGCCGTCGGCCAGATTCGCGCTTGGATCTCCATTTTGTGCCAACATCCGGTTATAGAATGCCAATAACGCCAAGGCGCGCATGTTGCACGAATCAGCCGCTACCACCTTTGCGGCCGTTTCCATCGTCTTCTTGGAATTGTTCGTCTGCTGGTAGGCCCCCATCAGCAGTTCGAGCGCTTGACTCTTCATCACGCTGTTGGGATATTGCGTAAGAAATGCTTCCAGACCGCTGATTTTGGCGCTCGGATCCTTCTGCTGCACGGCAGCGACGTACGCGTTGTATTCGGCAGGATCTTTAATCACCGGCCCCTGCGATTGGCCCTGGGCGGGTGCGCCCGGTTGTCCTTGAGCTGGTTGCGCAGGGTTCTGTGCCACCGCGACGACCGTTACCCCAAGCACAACCGCAAGCAGAATCTTTTTCATCAGTATGGCTCCTTAAAAACTCGGGAAATGGCTATTTGGGATCGTACTCTTCTACTTAGACTGCATTCCGACTGGACCGCAATGCGTTCGGATCCTGCTTTGGAATGCACCGACTTCCTGGCAGGTGGCCCCGGGACAAACGGGCTCAACCGATTGGAGCGATGAGGCGGCTGACCCTTTTTCCCGGCTGGCGGGATTATAAGTACCTCTCCTTCCGAAGGCAAGCGGGTTCCCATTCGTCCTCCTCTTTATTGTTAAGATGCGCAGAGCAGAGAATGTGGATGTTCCCAACTCCGTGCTCGGACCCCCACGATCGTGCCAGGAGGAACTAGTGGTATGGACACCAGACAGCCCCTTGCCGGACAAGTGTCAGTCGTAACCGGAGCAGGCCGCGGTATCGGCTCGGCGATCGCCCGCAAACTCGCCACCCTTGGCGCCACCGCCGTGCTGCTCGGGCGCACAAAATCCACGCTGGACGAAACTGCCCGCGCGATTGTCGACGCCGGGGGCAAGACCGAAGTGATTCCCTGCGATGTCACCGTGCTGCACCAACTCGAATATGCGGCCACTCGCGTTGATAGCACATTCGGCCGTCTCGATGTACTGGTAAACAACGCAGGGGTCGGCGGATTCAGTGATGTGCTGCACAACCTGCCTCCGGAAGAGTGGGACCGCATACTCAACACCAATCTGCGCGGCGTCTATTACGCGATCCGCACTTTTGCTCCTCTCATGATCCGCGCCTACTCCGGACACATCATCAACATTTCGTCACTGTCAGGAAAGAACGCACTTCCCAACGGAGCGGCGTACGCGGCATCCAAGTGGGGGCTGAACGGATTAACCTACTCAGTCGCGGAAGAATTGCGGAAACACAATGTGCGTGCCTCGGTAATCTGTCCCGGCTCAGTCGATACCGAACTCAGTCCGCACGCGGGAAAAGATCCTAACAAGATGTTGCAGCCGGACGACGTTGCACATGCCGTGGCTGCGATCGTGACGCAGGCCCCGCAGTCGTTCATGAGTGAGATTCTATTGAGGCCAACACAGAAGCCGTAAGAGAATGCATAGGCTGCCGTTTTCGTGCGTCACCGGAACAACTCGACCGTATTCACGCCCCACCCAACTTCACTGTTCGCAAAATGTACCACCAACCTCGACCTGCTCTGGGGCAGGTCGTACCAGAGATCGCGGGTGTTGGCCCGGATGCCGTTCTTAGTCTCGGCATCCAGCCAAATCAGCGACGCCTTTGTGCTCTGAATCATGATTGGGCAGATTCGTCCCGGATCCGCCGCAAGGCGATGGCGCGCGATTTCCTCGCACCTTTCCGTTCTCAGATCGCGAATCAGCCACTCAGCGTTGGATTCGTCTTTTCGGTTTCGGAAAGGATTCAGTATCGCGAATGCTGCTCCTTGAGCAATTTGTGTACCCTTGTGCCCTCTGGTGCGAGATTTCTTGCTGAGGTCGAGATCCGACGCCTACTTCTTAAACAGATTCTCAAATGCCGCCCGTGCATCGTTGGGCTTCAGACTCTTCGGTGTCGACGTTTCCTTTTCGCGGGTCACACGAATCTCGTACAACGTACAGTCATTGCGGGCATCCTTTTTCGCGATCCGCTCTTTGACCGGCTGCATGCACTCGAAGCGGCTGCCGGGATCGAAATACGTGCACTGTTTGCACGAATGCAATTCGAACCCGCACTTCGGACATTGGCCCTCCCCCGAACTTGCCGCACCCTGCAACACCGTTCCACACTGCGAGCAGCGCGAAACCGCCCGCGTACCCGGCAAGTTCACCGGCCTCGGTCCCAACGCATGATCCCAACGGGGCGGACCGCTCTTGCGTTCCGGCGGCGCTTTGCGCGTCTCCGGGCGACGCGGTTCCCGATCATTATCCCGATATCCTGGCTGCCGATATTTGGCCAACTAAGACCTCCCAAGCACGTGGCCGTATTGTCCACCCGATCCCACCCGCGCGGCAAGTGCTGGCATCAAAGGCGGAAAAAGAATTATGGCCACGGATCTATATAGGGATCTTCACGGATCGGACGCAAATCCTTTCCCTTGTCTTGGTCCGTGCAAATCCGTGAGAATCCGTGGCCAGTGATTTACTCGCTACAATAATCCTATGATCCACGAAATTCTTCCGGTAGGCCCCCTGCGGTGCAACTGCTCGATCATCGGTGACGAGACCACTCACGAAGCGATGGTGATTGATCCGGGCGATGAAATTGAAGACATCCTGGTCCTCGTGCGCAAGCACAACATGCAGGTCAAGCAGATCGTCATCACCCACGCGCACATCGACCACGTTGGCGGAGCCATGAAGCTTCGCGCGGCGACCGGCGCTCCGATCCTGCTGAACCAGAACGACTACGCTCTGTTGAAAATGCTTGACGTGCAAGCCGCGTGGATCGGAGTGCCCGCGCCTGGAAATATCGAAATCGATCGCAGCGTCACCACGGGAGAAGCTGTCTCCGCCGGCTCACACTCCGCCACGATTCTGCATACGCCCGGCCACACCGAGGGCAGCATCTGCCTCTACTTCGAAGCGGAGAAGAAGCTTATCGCCGGAGACACGCTGTTCGCTGGATCGATTGGCCGCACCGACCTTCCCGGCGGATCCATGCAGAAGATTATGCGTTCGCTTCATGACACGGTGATGGCGCTGCCGGATGAGACGGTAGTGGTCCCAGGCCACGGCGAACTGACAACCATTGGTGACGAGCGAGAGAGTAACCCCTTTCTGATTCGTCGATAGCTCTCCCAAAACGAAACAACCACCTACGTTATGTGAAACCCGCCACGATCTCCACCGGCTTTCATCTGCTATAGTGACCCTGCAGAGGAGCTCAATATGGCTGGAAAGAGTCTGAACCGGGTTCAACTGATCGGCAATCTGGGCAAGGATCCCGAAGTCAAATACACGCCTCAGGGCACGCCCGTAGCGAAGATCACCCTCGCCACCAACGAGCGGTTCAAGGACAAGGCCGGCGAATGGCAGGATCGCACCGAGTGGCACAACGTCGTGTTGTGGCAGCGCCTGGCTGAAATTGCGGGAGAGTATTTGAAGAAGGGCGGGAAGGTCTACATCGAGGGACGCCTGCAAACCCGCTCTTGGGACGACAAGCAGACTGGCCAGAAGAAATATATGACCGAAGTCGTAGCCAGCGACCTGATCCTGCTCGGCGGGCGCGGCGAAGGCGGAGGTGGTGGCGGAGACTTTGCCGGCAGTTCGCGCGGAGCGTCGGCCGGAGGCAACAACTTCGACCAGCGCGTTCCGGAGCCTGAGCCCGCAGCATCTGGTCCGATTACTGACGAAGACATCCCGTTCTAAAGTGCTGTTCTTGTAGCGCCGCCGTCCCCGGCGGCTGTCGCGCGGACGTCTCGCCCGCGGACCTCTGCAGTGCGAGTGGTACACGAAGAGAGCGAGCCTGCGGCTCGCGGACGGCCGAAGGCGGCCGTCCCCACATAATCTATATCTCTTTGGTTCCCTACTTCTTAGTCCCCGTCGCCGGTATCGACCGCAACCAACTCCAAGTGCTGCAGCAGCGGGCTCGAATCCGCGACAAACTCCACGTGCCCGCATCGCGGGCATGACAAAAACGCGTGTCCCATGCCCGGAGCGAGGCTCGCCCGCATTAGCTGATAGCGATGCAGCTTCTGCTCGCAACGCAGGCAACACACGGTTTTACTGTAGGGATCGGTAGAGACACCAGTCGGTGTCTCAATGGCTGGTTTCATACGGTTCCTCGAAGGTGGCGGAACCCACGCGGGTGCCCCACAAATAGTGCATCGAGTGTAACACGCAGCAATCGTGCGCCACTGCACGCGGTCGCGCCGAATCACTCCTCGCAAAAGCAAATCGGCCAGATCTTGGAAGATCTGGCCACCAACATATGACAGTCTCGACTGGTTCTAGCTTTCAGGCAACGTGAACTTCACTGTGACTCGCGCCTGGCTCTCAATTTCCTGCCCATTCTGCATTTCCGGTTGATAACGCCACTGCTTGACCGCGTCGATCGCCGATCGCGTCAGCAAAGGATCGCCGGAAACGACTGCAACCTTCCCAACCGCACCATCGCCCATCACCTGAATATCGAGCACAACCGGACCCTGAACATGCCGAGCCTTCGCTTCTGCGGGATATTGAGGCTCAACCCTGTGAATCAGCGAGCGCTCGGCTCCATCATCGACTGCAGGCTTTCCCTCGCCTGACGAGGATCGGTAAATCACCTTGCCGTTTTGTGTAACGACAAGTCCGCCGGCTGGAGGAATCGGCTTCGCTCTCGTCGCCTTCGTCGTTCCGACGGGTGTGGCGCTCGAGTCAACAGCACTTGCGTTCTGTGACGTCGCCGGCACGGTTTCAGCATTCGGAGAAGCATTGGCCGACGCACTCGTCTTTACATGTGCGGTGTTTTTCGTAAACTCCGCCGCTCTTCGCCATCCGATCACCAATCCGAGCGTAACCGCGGCGGCAACGACCAAAAGCACAAGAACGATCCCCCAGACATCGATTCCTGTCCGTGGCTGGGCTTCCCCGGCGGAAATTCCTTCGGCTTCCTCAACCTGGGCTGGCTCGATCTGGGTGGGCTCGATCCCGATTGGATTGGCCTCGACCGTCTCTGCTACGACCTGCGGCTCAGAATTCTGCACTGGCGCCGAGAGGCCAGCTTCGGCCTGTCGATTGCTTTCCGCGATTCTTCCAGCGAGCACTTGCAGGGCGCTGATCTCGCGCTTACCGAAGGCATTTGGCCAAGCTGAGAACACCTGGATGACTCCTATGAGTCTTTGTCCATCGACCAGCGGCGCCATCAGCATCGAGCGGACACCCAATAACCGGCATATCTCTGGATTGACACGCGGGTCGGTCTCTGTATCCTGGCATTGCTGCATCTCGCCAGTACTCACGCAAGCGCCGGCAAGACCCGATCTGGCATCAACTCGCACACCGAGGTCGGGTGCGTTTTCTCCCGAGGTGGCGCGGCAGGCGAGTTCTCCATCGCGAAAAAGCGCGATCGCTGCTCCCGAGCCTCCGGTCGCAGCCCGGGCCTGCTCGACCACATCATTGAGAACGAGATCAAGAGCAAGGTTTACCGACAGCGCTCCACCGCCATGAGCGGCCAGCGTCTGCGCCACCTGCGTTAGCTTGGGAGGTTCCGACAAGAGTGCTGTGGCGTTGCCGGACGACTCCTGATCCCCCAATTGCATTCCGTTTGTCACGTCCACCCGCACCCTGGGATCCTGAGTCATACCGAAGGCCAAATCGTTAACATTTCTGGGCAAATCCTGATTTCCGGGCGGGTTTAGGGGGTTTCAAAAGTCGCCGGACAAGCCGCCCGCGAAACTGTTTGGAGCATGACGCGAATCCGGAAAGATGTCAATGATTATGCGCAAAGTTACCAAAGAGACCACTCACTAGGAGGACAGTCCCGCAATTCCCATTTCCGGTTTTCTGGGCCAATTTACCCGACTTTTCCGTGCGCGAACCGAGCCTGCGCAATAGAATTCAGTAGAATCGATTCTGCGCCTTGCTCTCGCGCAAAGTCGGATCGATACCAGGTTTGTTTTTAAGGGATAAACCGATGCGTATTGCCGTGGTAGGTTCGGGTTATGTGGGTTTAGTGGCTGGCGCCTGCTTCGCTGACCTCGGTCATGAGGTCGTTCTGGTGGACAACGACCAGAGCAAGATAACTGCCCTGCGTGACGGCCAAGTCCCTATCCACGAAAAATTCCTGCCTGAACTTCTGACTCGTAACCGCGGGACTCGGCTGCAGTTTTCTGACGATCTGAAGGAAGCGGTCCGCATGAGCGCGGCCATCTTTGTAGCCGTGGGCACTCCGCCGACCGAAAGTGGCGAAGCTGATCTCTCGTATGTGGAATCGGTGGCCCGCGAGATATCCGGCGCCATCGAAGATTACAAAGTCATCGTCGAAAAGAGCACCGTGCCTGTCTACACCAGCGAATGGATCCGCCGGATTATCCTACGCAACGGCACTGACCCCGAATTGGTCGACGTCGCCTCGAACCCCGAGTTTCTTCGAGAGGGGACCGCGGTCACCGATTTTCTCTTTCCCGATCGAATCGTGATTGGCTGCGACAGCCCACGGTCAGCCGAAGTACTGCGCGAAGTCTATGCTCCCCTCACGAGTGCTACCTACTATCAGCGCACCGAGGCGATTCCCCAGCCTGATCGCGCGCTGATACCGCCTCCCCTGATTGTGACCAGCACCAAGAGCGCAGAACTTATCAAGCATGCCTCCAACGCCTTTTTGGCGATGAAGATCTCTTTCATCAACGCTGTGGCATCCGTCTGCGAGTCGGTGGGAGCGAATGTGAACCAGGTCGTTCACGGGATTGGCACCGATGCCCGCATCGGCCCGCGATTCCTGAATCCCGGAATCGGCTACGGCGGATCCTGTTTCCCCAAGGACGTGATGGCGTTTCGAGCCGTGGCCCGCGAGCACGGCTACGACTTCCGGTTGCTCGATGAGATCATGCATATCAACGAAGACCAGCGCCATCGCTTTTTACGGAAGGTGAACAGCGCGCTTTGGACCCTACGCGGCAAGCGGCTTGGCGTACTCGGTCTCGCTTTCAAAGGCGGGACCGATGACATCCGCGAGTCTCCCGCCATCGCCATCGTGCAATCGCTGCTGCAGCAAGGCAGCAAGATCATTGCTTACGATCCCGCTGGCATGGAGCGCGCTCGCGAAGTCCTCGGTGACCACGTCGCCTACGCCAGTAACTCTTACGAAGCGGCCCACGATGCCGACGCCTTACTCATCCTGACCGAATGGGAAGAGTTCGCGAACCTCGATCTAAGCCGCGTTCGCCAGGAACTCAAGTATCCAATCGTCATCGACGGCCGCAACCTGTACGATCCGGAAGCGATGGCGGCTCAAGGATTCACCTATTACAGCGTAGGCCGCGCGGCTTCACATCCTGACGGAGTGCCAGCCGCTGTTCTAAAAAACGGCAAGAAAGCATGAGCCAACGACGCGCTCTGATCACTGGCGGCGCCGGTTTTCTCGGATCTCATCTCGCTGACGCCCTGCTTTCCGAAGGCTGGAATGTGGTAGTCGTCGACAACCTGCTCACCGGTCGCCCTGCGAATCTCGCTCATCTCAGCCGCGAACCGAGATTCGAGTTCATTGAGAAAGATATTTGCCAGCCCTTCGACGTTGGGAAGGTCGAGTACGTGTTCCACTTCGCCAGCCCAGCCAGCCCAGAGGATTATCACGCGCATGGGATTGAAACTTTGCAGGTCGGGTCGATCGGCACCTTCCACGCGTTGGAAATCGCACGCAAATACGGCGCGAAATATCTGGTTTCATCGACGTCTGAGTGCTACGGTGACCCGCTCGAGCATCCGCAAAAAGAAACATACTGGGGGCACGTGAATCCGGTGGGCCCGCGTTCGGTCTACGACGAAGCCAAGCGCTTCACCGAAGCGGCCACGGTCGCATACCGCCGCTACCACAATGTTGACGTCCGCATTGCGCGCATCTTCAACACTTACGGACCGCGCATGCAGATCCGTGATGGCCGCGTGGTTCCCAACTTCATGCGCCAGGCGCTGACTGGCCGGGATCTCACCGTCTATGGCAACGGAAACCAGACCCGAAGCTTCTGCTATGTGAGTGACGAGATCGAGGGTTTCCTGCGGCTCGCGAAGTCCGACGAGCACATGCCGGTCAATATCGGCAATCCAAACGAGTTCACCATTTTAGAGTGCGCGCAGGTGGTGTTGAAAATTACAGAATCGAAAAGCCGGATCCGCCATGAACCGCTTCCGCAGGACGATCCCAGGCAGCGCCGCCCGGACATCACCAAGGCCCGCGAACTGCTGGGATGGGAACCAAAGATTGATTTGGAGACGGGGCTCCGTCTCTCTCTGGACTACTTCAAGAATGCCGTGGCGGCGGAAAGCGCTGTGAGATAGTCGCTCAGCGCGTATCGAGCAGGTAAACTCCGATTACGCCGGATCGGAGTTGGCAGCGACGAAGTCGGTGAGCTTCTTCAGGTTCGCCTGTTCTTCTTTCGTCCTGAGTTCGAATACCAGTCCCATGCCATAGCCCGGATGCGACGCTTGCACGACGCCACGTAGCCTCAACTTCAGATCGTAAGTTCGTACCAGGATTTCAACGGAAGATCCTTTCGGAAACGGCAACGAGACTTCAAGATAGCATCCGCCGGCACTCAGGTCCGTCAGGCAGCAGTGGTTCGGAACGGATGTTCCAGTACGATAGACCTCGGCGCCGATACGGCAACTATAGCGGGTTTGCGCACGGCGATTGTTGGGATCAACAGTTGTGGCAGACGCACCAACCGGAGTAGCGACCTCTTCTGCAACTGCGGCTTCCCCTCCGTGACCCGGAGTCCACTCCCTCGAGATCACCGACATTCCCAGAGGCTCTTCCATCTCCACAGTAACGTCGTTGACCTCAAATAATTCCTGCTTCTCTTCTTTTTTGGGAAGTTTCGCACCAAGAAATTCGTCCAGGAGCTTGCGCGAAGTCTTAGGAACGTCGACGAACTGCACGCCGGCGCGTCCGTTCCAGTCCTGCCAGACTACCTGGCCCGATAGCCGAACACTCGCACTCTGCCCCGGAAGCTTGAACTGAAAATAAACTTTGCTGGTGGGCGGAAGCTTCTTGCCGAACAGCACTGCCATGCCGCCCGGTGCGAGGTCAACCAGCGTGGCTTTTTCCCCCTGGACATTGGCGTAGTCGATGGTGGCATGGGTATGCACCACCGCACGCGCATTCTTCCGCTTCTCTTTGCGCATGATCTCACGGGCGGCACGCAGGCTGCTCAACGCCCGGTCATAGGCGACTGGCTTGTAGAGAACGAAGTTCACGCCCAACGAGAACAGCTCTCGAATACTGTCCTGCGAAGGCACGACAGCCACCGCCAGCGTCGCCTCATTCAGCCGAGATGTGCGGGTGTCGCGCAGCAGGGAGAGCACTTCCGCGCTCGACCGGGCGTCGATGATGATTGCGTCAAACCGTTCCTGGGCAGCGCGAATCGACGCCCGCGCAAAATCCGGACAGGCCTCGACCCGAATGTTGAGCTCGTTCAAGACGCGGCTCAGAACCGCGGCTGCCGCCTTGTCCGTGCAGACTAAAAGGGCAGATAAAGTCATACGTACCAACCATCGTAGGTGCCGTCAGTTTCGCAAACAAGTTACTGCAGTCACCCATCGCGGGCTCCCTGAGGCGTTCCCCATCGTTAACCCGCACCCTTTCAATCAGTGACGCTGGTAACCAACACGCATCCCGAAAGGCCAGTAGCGGTCTATTGGCCGCTCGTGCTTTGACGCGCTCGCACCCTGTTCCTAGGATGATGTGTGACGCGATGAAGGAGCCGCGCTCGCCCTGCTGTTTCTGAGCGGGACGCGATCCGCCCCCATCTTGGCGTTCTTGAACGGGAGAGGACGTTTCCGAAATCCGGCATCACCTTCCCGGGAAGACCTTATATGACATTGAAGCGACAGCGCGGATTCTCGCTACTGGAACTGATGATCACGATAGCGATTGGATTGACTCTGGCCGGCATCACCTTCATCGCCATGATGCCCATGTTCAACCGGAACCACGTTGATCTGGCTTATGACACGACGCTGATGGTCTTGCGGAATACGCGCCACCTGGCGATCACGCAGAGCCACCAGTATTACGTGAACTTCAACCCTGGGGGATTTCCCGCCGGCACCATGCAGGTCACCTATCAACCACCGGCAGTAGGAGGAGGCGCGTTGCCGCCGGTGCAGCAGGTGTCCACCTACACCCTGCCCCCCGACATCAGCTTCAACGTCATGGGAGGCTTCCCGGCCACTTCTCCGGACAGCTTCGGCAGTGGAGTCACTGCCATCGATTTTGGCCAAGGCCTGGGTGGCGCCGCTCTAACCTACGTTTCTTTCATGCCTGACGGTTCCTCACGCGATAGTCTCGGAAACTACAACAGCGGAGTCGTCTATCTCGCACGCACGGCTGATCCCAACCCTTACAACTCACGTTCCGTCACAGTGTGGGGAGCCACTGGCCGGGTTCGAGGATGGCGTCTCAATCAACAGGCTGGCGCTCCCATTTGGACACAACAATGATGCAAAAAAGATTCAACAAATCGCTTCCACACAAAGCGGACGAGGGCTTCACTCTCATCGAAGTGATGATCGCCATCGTTGTCATGGCGGTCGGACTGCTCGCCGTCATCGCTTCGTTCGCCACCGCTATTTCAGCGACGCAATCAGCCGAAGAAGATCTGATTGCGCGGCAGAAGGTGCTTGAGGCCATGGAGAGCATCTACACCGCGCGCAACGCGCAGCAGATCCCGTTTGCGGCAGTGGCCAATGTGTCGGCTGGGGGCATATTCGTGGACGGACCACAGGCCCTCAAGTGTGCCGGTCCCGATGGCCTGGTGGGGACTGCGGATGATGTCAGTTGCACGACGCAGGCCGGCGCGAACTGCCCCGACGGCGGCGCCGAGTGTATGGTGCTGCCCGGGCCCGATGGGATCCTTGGCACTTCCGACGACGTCACCATGAGCCTGGGCAATTTCACGCGCACCATTGCAGTGACGCCGGTATTGCTCAACACCGGAATCGTCAACAACAACATGATGGCGATCAGCATCACGGTGAGTTACACGAAGGCTGGACTTCCCGCTCGTTCATTCAGCGCGAACGGCCTGATTTCGGCTTATCACTAGACTGCGGACGAGGACTCTGAATTATGCGAACGCTTAAATCGCGACGTGGTTTCAGCTTGCTGGAATTGCTGGTGGCCACCTCCATCGGTCTGACCGTTGTTCTGGTGATGACCAGCCTGTTCAAGACAGGCATGGATGCCACCATGCGCGTCACGCAGCGCGCCGAGACCCAACAGAATTTGCGCGCGGCCATCGAGCTCATGACCAAAGACATCAGCCTGGCCGGAGCCGGCCTTCCTTCCGGAGGATTGCATGCTATATCACTGGCAACACGTATCCGAATAACGGCGCGGGAACTCCCAACTATATGTTTCCCGTGATCCCGGGTTTCTCAACCGGTGTGCAAAACGGCGCGGTGATCCCAGCGGCTCCCGGACAGGTGAACAGCAGTATCACCTCGATTTACTGCGACTATAACTTCCCCTTGTCCAATTTCACTTTCACGTTCCCCAGCGGAACTTCGGCGAATGTGGCCGTCATCAACGGCGGCGTACAACCCAATAACATTCTGGCTCCGGGCGGACTGCAGGTGGGCGACCTGCTGATGTTTCTGGTGGCGACACCTGGTAATGGCAAAACCATAGCGGGTACGGCGCTGGTGCAAAACGCCGCAGTGGTGGCCGAAATCACGGGCATTCCAAACAACGCTCAGATCACCTTCGCCACCGGAGACGCGCTGAACATGAACCAGACCGGTGGGACCAACAACCTTGCCGCAGTGGCGGCCGCTGCCGCCGGTGTCGGCTCACAGGTCAACGTATGCCGGCTCCAAACCGTGTCTTACTTCCTGCAGGTTCCGCCCGCAGGCGGTACAGTGCAAACTCCCCGCCTGATGCGCCAGGTCAACGGCCTCAACGCCGTGCCCGTGGCGGACGGCATTATCAATTTGCAATTCACCTACGATGTAATTGATTCGACTGCTGGGACCGTCGTTGCCAACCAGCAAAACCCCATCGGAGCAGGTGAATCCCCCAACCTGATTCAGAAAGTCAATATCTGGGTCATGGGGTCGAGCCCGACCACCAACGGCAATAAGTCGCAAAACATGTATCTGGCAACTTCGGTTTCCACGCGAGATATGACGTTCTGTAACTCCTACGGCTACGCCACGACTTCGTGCCAATAGGAGCAGGGCAATGAAAGGGAGAACCATGGGAATGCGCCACAATAATTCACGAGGTTTCACTCTGATCGCAGCTCTAATGCTGACGATTCTGCTGTCGGGAGTAGCCGTCGGGCTGCTTTTCATGGTCAGCAACGAAGCCCGGATGGGCGGCAACGACCTTGAGGGCAACCTTGCCTACTATGGTGCGGAAGCCGGCATCGAGAACCTGACTTCGGAACTCTCGCAGCTTTATCAGAGTTCGCAGTCTCCCAACGCCGCCTCTTTGCAGGCCCTGGTGAATCCGTCCAACTACCCGACCGCAGTTTCGGGCGCGAACATCACCAACATGAACTATAGCGAATGCATTACCTGGCCGCCGAACCAAACCTGTCCCGCTCCTGCTACAGACCCGAAAGGCACGTGGGACATCGTCGGATCGGGACCAGACGAGGGCATGGTTGCAACGTTGATCCCATTCACTCTGCAAGTCACTGCGAGTCGTCAGGCGGGGGCAGGACAAAGTGCTACTTACTCCACCATGGCTGCCACGGGCGCATCTGTGAACCTGACCCGCACAGTCGAGGTCGCGCTTCTGCCTGCATTTGAATTTGGCATTTTCTGCGATGGCGATTGCGATTACTTCGCCGGTCCTAATTTTAACTTTGGCGGACGCGTTCACACCAATGGCAACCTGTTCGTCGCTTCGGGCGCCAAACTCACTTTCACCGACAAGATCGCGGCGGTCGGCCAGGTCATCATGGATCAGCTCGAGAATGGCCACGCCACAGCGGCGGGATATACCGGCACTCCGTATGTCCCCAACGCCGGCGGAGGCTGTCCGGCAGCACCGGGCACGGGTCCGGCCGCGAACTGTGTGGCTTTACCGGCTGGAAGCTGGACCGGTGGGTTCCCCCCGACCGGCACTGCGAATCCCGCGTGGACGGGCATTTCCAAGGCCACCTTTAACGGCTTTATCGAGAACGGACTGACGGGCGCTAAGAAACTGCAGTTGCCGTTCGTGCAAAACTCACCCGTCGGCGCTATCGACATCATTCGCCGGCCGCAAGCCGGTGACACAACCTTGCTGAGCAATTCCCGCCTCTTCACCGAGGCGGAAATTCGCATCTTGATGGCGGACAACATTAATAACCTGCATCCGTGGCCGGCCGGCGGGGGCGCAGCAGGTGGACCCGGTGTGTTCGATGCCGACGATGTGCAACTTGGACCCAACGCCGAAAACGGCGCGCCGGTATTGAATGCGACTACGAACATCTACTACGGGCAGGTGCAGAAGAGCACGGGAAACTGGATTACGACCGCTCCCGCCTCAAGTGCAGGTGCATTGTGTAATGCGGCAGATACGCAATGGCCATTGGCAGGACAGGTCACAACAGGGACTCCCTGCACAGGTACCTGGCTGCGGGTCGAATACCTCGACAGTGCCAACACTTGGCACGGAGTCACCCGCGAGTGGCTCGGCTACGGCTTCGGCCGCGGCTACAACTATCCGCCGACGTCTCCCGCTGGAACGGCGACGTGTCCTCTCGCAGCAAATCCGGCTGGACAGTGTTCCAACCCGATCAGCCCTGCGATTCTGATCCTGCAGCAGCTCCAGCAAGGCAAAACTCTCGCGCAGGCCTTCGGAGCTGGCACCGCTTACAATTGGCTGCCCATCAACTTCTACGACGCTCGCGAAGGCGAGCCGCGTGACACACGCACGGGCGGCACGGCTGCCTCTTGCAGCGCGTCCGGTGTGATGAACGTGGTGGAGGTGGATGCGGGCAATCTCTGGTTGTGGTTGCAGGGGAAAGCCCCCTATGCAGGCGGAAGCGGCAAACAAGTCAACTCCTTGAACATGAACGGATACATTCTGTATTTCTCCGATCACCGTGGAATGCGGCCCGATCCGAATACCACGGGTAACGGCCTCTACAACCGAATGACCGGCATGTCCGGGCTCGAAGACGTGGTCAACGCCGGGTCTGCCGCGGGAGTGCCCGATGGCGTGCTCGAACCGAAGATCTATTACAAGTCTTCGCCCGAGGACGTGAACGCTGACAACTTCCTGGACACCTGGGGACAAGCTCTATTGGGATCCGGATTCGGCCTCACCGGTGCCGCCGTTCAGCAACCCTACTATGTCCCCGGCACCACCAACGGCATAGCCGCCTGCGCGCCGACTGCTCAGTGGAATATCGTTACCGGTCCACGGCACGGGCTCCGTTTAGTCGATGGCGGCATGGACGCCGCCGGCAAGAGTTATTTGCCGCAGCCTACCGCCCCTGCGACCTCGGGCAACGGTTTCACCGTCGCATCGGAAGAGCCCGTGTACGTCTACGGCGACTATAACAGCGGCTCCGCCGATCCGTTCTTCACTTCGGGCGGCACCAATACGACAACACCTCACTCTGCAGCGGCCATCATTGCTGACTCGGTGACGCTGCTGTCCAATCCGCCGTCAGGGGCCACCCTCCCAACGGCC
>QIAL01000355.1:18690-30272 GCA_003225535.1 Acidobacteriota bacterium
CCGGCAACTTCAAGTGTTGTACTGCGGTGTACGGCGCTCCGGTCCGTAACTATTTCTTCGACACGCAATTTCTGAACCCGAACAACCTGCCTCCAGGCACGCCGATGTTCCAGGACGTCGTCAGCCTCAGCTATCACCAGAACTTCACACCGCAGTAAGCACGACTTGAAGCAAGAATGCCCCGGTCTTTTCCCGCAAGGGAACATAAGACCGGGGCATTTTTTTCAGGGATCAGGGGTCAGGGATCAGACAGCCAGTTCCCAGTTCTCAGTTCTCAGTTCCCTGACCTCTGCCCCTAATCCCTAGTCCCTGATCAGCTAATACTTTCAAACTATCCCTCACGCGCAAATGATTCAGTAGAATTCGATCCCGTCGAGTTGTGGGGACTCGGCGCTGTCTTCTTTCATGACCACATCCAACTCTCGCAAGCCCTCGCTGTGGATTGCTCTTGGCGCCTTTGCCCTGGTCGGCTTTGGCGCATTCATGTTCCCTGCCTTCATCATCCGCCCATTCCGCTACCAAAGTCCGCGCGCCCTCTTCTGGGCGATGACGCTCCGCCAAGGCGCTCCAATCATCTGCCTACTCTGCGCAATCGTTTGCTTCCTCCTAATCGCAATGCTGTGGCGAAGCTCGAACAAGTGGAGAAAGGTGCTGCTCTCGCTCGCCGCTTTCGCCGTCACCTTCTCCGCCGTAATGTCGCGCCTCAACTATTTCGAGTGGATGTTCCATCCTGTCGACAGCGCAAGATTCGACGCTGAGTCTTCAAGCAAGCTGGCCGCCGACGAAATGATTCTGGCGGTTCGCTATGGAGCCGACGCCCGCGCGTACCCCATTCGCGAGATGGCCTACCACCACATCCTCAATGACGTCGTCGGTGGAGTGCCGATCGCCGTCACCTATTGAACGCTCTGTCACACGGGTCTGGTCTGGACCCGCACAGTAAATGGCAAGGCTCTGCATTTCTATCTTGCCGGCATCAACAATCAGAATTTCCTGATGCGCGACAAGGAGACCGGCACCTGGTGGCAGCAGATCACCGGCAAGGCAATCTATGGCCCGCTGAAGGGAGCGTCTCTCGAGCTCGTTCCCTACGACGAGCTCACATTCGGCGAGTGGAAGTCTGAAGTGTCAGACGGACAGGTCCTCGCTGAGGTGCCGAAGTACGCCAAAGAATACGAAAGCAACTGGGAACTCGAGATTCTCAAGCTTCCTGTCGTGATCAGCTTCCCCGGCACGGAACTGAAATCACGCGACGTCGTAGTCGGACTCGAACTCAACGGCGTGAGCCGCGCCTATCCCTGGGACACATTATTGAAGCAATCACCCGTCATAGACCATTTCGCCGGCACTCCACTGCTAGTGGCAGTAGCGCCCGACAAGAAATCCTTCCGCGTCTTCGTGAGTCGCATCGATGGCAAAGATGCGGAGTTCTTCCTGAAGGGTGAAGGGGAAGGCGAGGTAGATGGAGCGAAGACATCAAAGAAGCTCGAGACACCAGTCGACGCAGTGAAGAGTAGCGGCAGCGTCCCACCGACTGTGCCGGGGGCTGCCAGCCCCAGCACCCCGCAGCCAGTACAAACCGCGGCGAAGTCCGATCCTCCCACCAAACCCTGGTTGCTCCTCGACACCACCACAGCCAGCGAATGGAACTTCCAGGGGTGCGCCGTCTCCGGTCCCGCACAAGGAAAATGTCTCGACCGCGTGCCTGCTTTGAAGGATTACTGGTTCGATTGGCGGAACTATCATCCCGACACGACGATCTACAAACATTAGGCCCGGATCGACTTCACTCGGGTAATCCCATGCGCCGCATCAAATCCGCATAGCGAGGGTCCGAACGGATTGGGTCTAAAGTCGGATAGCGGATACACAGGATCAATTCGATTTCCTGGTTAGCGTAGGCCTTCTCGAGGTACTGAAAAGCCTTGTCGCGATCGCCTGTGCAGGAGGCGTTCAGCGCAAGCCAGGTCGAGGCTTCCGTTCTGCCCGAAAATGCTGCTTCTGCCAGTTCGTGATAACCCTTCGCATCTGGACTCCAGCATACAACTGCGACAGCTTGTGATGAGCGGGTGGGAAGTTCGGATCACTCTGCAGTACCTTCTGGAATGCCGCCATGGCCTCCGGAAAGCGATGCGCATCCGAAAGCGTGGCCGCGTAGTTCGTGTTCATGATGGGAGAAAGAGGATCCAGCGACAAAGCTACGCGGAACTCCTGGAAGGCTTCGTCGAAACGCTTCTCCGGCACCAGCAAGGTAAAGGCGTAGAAATAGTGCGCAGCGGCGCTATTGGGATTCAGTTCGATAGCCCGTTTGAACTCTTTCTCGGCCTCGCCCCACTTATAAGAGAACGTCAGCGCATCGGCCCGCGCCGCGTGCGCCTCCGCCAGGGAGTCATCGAGTTCGAGGGCCTTTCGCGTCGCTTCGTCGGCCAGCATCCCTGCCTGCCGTGAGGAGACGCCGGAGTAGTAGCTCGGTATCACGTTGTAGGTGTCAGCCAGCCCGGTATAGGCCAGCGCGTAATTCGGATCGGCGGCGATCGCCTGCTGGAACAGGTCGATACTCTTCTTCAGGCCTTCCGGCGTGCGCCCATACCAGAGTTGCCGGCCTTCGAGGTATAGGCGATATGCTTCTGGATTCGTCGTGCCGGCGCTACCCAAACGCCGCTGTTCGGCGTCATTGGTCTGGAGCCGCAGCCGTTTCGCCACGTCGCGCGTAATGTCACTTTGCACCTCAGTGATGTCCGCCGCCTTTCGAACGTAGTGCGCACCCCAAAGCTCCGATCCGTCCGACGTATTCACCAGGTCCGCCTGCACGCTCACCTCATCACCGCGCTGCGCGATGCGTCCTATCAGCAAAGCGCTCACCTGTAGCGTCTGCCCGATCTTCTGAGGATCGTCCTCCTTTCCTTTGAAGCGGAAGACCGTGCTTCTCGCCATGACTTTGAGTTCCGGCAGTTGCGATAGCGCGCTTATCAGGCTCTCCGTAAGCCCATCGCTCAAATATTCATTCCCCGGATCGCCGGTTGCGTTCACAAAAGGCAACACGGCGACCGAGTCGATCTTGAGCGCCTGCGGCTTCCCGTGAAGGAAGTACGCCGCGAGAATCCCTGCTGCGATCAGGACTACCGCGACTACGCCTAAGACCGCATATTTGCTAGCCGATAATGGCTTGGTCACCGCAGGACTGACCACGGTCTGGGAAGAAACGCTCGCTGCCGAGGCGCCTGCGACGCGCCCCGAATCCAGATCACGCTTCAATCGAGCTAGATCTGAGCGCACTTCCGCAGCGCTCTGATAACGGAGATTGCGATCTTTCTCCAGCGCCTTATTGATGATGCGCTCGAGGTCTGCTGGCACATCCGGATTCAGACGCACCGCAGGAGCGGGAGCAGCGTCCAAAATCGATTTGAATATTTCCGCCGTGCTATCGCCGCGAAACGGCAACGCCCCTGTCGCCATCTCATACAGCACCGATCCGAACGAAAAAAGATCGCTGCGGGCATCCAGTTCTTTGGCCCGCGCCTGCTCCGGCGACATATACGCCACGGTTCCCAGTGTCGACCCTGGATTGGTCAACTGCTGGGCTTCGATGCTGCGCGTTTGCGTGTTCTCCGATGCGCTGCCTGATCGCGTCCCACCTACCTTCGCCAATCCGAAATCAAGGATCTTCGCGTGTCCGCGTTCGGTAACAAAAATGTTCGCCGGCTTGATGTCGCGATGCACAATGCCTTTGGCGTGGGCAGCGTCCAGCGCATCGGCAACTTCGAGGGCCAGTGCAACCAGCGTCTCGTTGTCCAACGGATGTCCAGCAACCCGATGCTTGAGGGTCATTCCCTCCAGAAACTCCATCGCGATAAAGGACCGCTCCTCGTCCCGGCCGATTTCGTAGATTGTGCAGATGTTGGGATGGTTCAACGCTGACGCGGCTTTCGCCTCCCGCCGAAACCGTTCCAGGGCCTGCACGTCTTTCGCCAGGTCTTCGGGCAGAAACTTCAGCGCGACGAACCGCCCCAGTTCGATGTCCTCGGCTTTGTAGACCACACCCATCCCGCCTCCACCGAGCTTTTCGAGGATGCGGTAGTGCGAGATGGTTTGTCCGATCATGATTTCCCAGGGCCAACAGAATCGCCAATGTTAGGTTGCGCGGCGTGCCAAGTCAACGCAGTGAAGCAACTGGAATCGATACCCGGTTTTCTCCGGGTACTCGGCGGAATTCTCTACTTATCTGCGGTTAAGTCTTTTGTAGCGCAATTCATCAGTACAAGGCTGGCTGGACCGCAACCGCCCGACTTCGTCTAAACTCTCAGAAGCGCTCTTACCTGGAGAAATCTCTTGCCCACTATTCGCGCTCTTTTTTGGGATGTCGGCGGCGTTCTGCTTACCAATGCCTGGGATCACACCCAACGTGCCCAGGCACTGAAGCATTTTCTTTTGGAGGACGACGACGAGGAGTTCCACAACCGCCACGAAATGGTCGTCTCTTCCTTCGAACGTGGCAAAATCACGCTTGAGGAATATCTCGATCGTACCGTCTTCTATCGCCCGCGCCCTTTTACCCGCGAGGCTTTCCGCGACTATATGTTTTCCCTGTCGCAGCCCTTCCCGGATGTCGTGCAGTTCGCTCAATCCCTCAGCAGATCGGGCAAGTACTTCATGGGGACGATCAACAATGAGTCGCGCGAACTGAACTACTACCGTATCGAAAAGTTCGGATTGCGAAATATCTTTCGTTTGTTCATCAGTTCGTGTTTCGTCGGCCTGCGAAAGCCCGAGAGCGGGATTTATCGCCTGGCGCTAGAGGTGACGCAAATTCCCGCCGAAGAGTGCTGCTTCATCGACGACCGCGCCCTCAACTTGGAATGCGCCGCCAAACTGGGCATGGACACCATCGAGATGGATTCACTGGATCAACTGCGCGCAGATTTGCAGAAACTGGGAGTGAGTCCGTAGTCGCGGACGAACGCCTCACCAAACTCGCGGAGGAGCGCCGCGTCAGCGCCCCGTAAGCGCCGGAGAAACGCCGGGCTTGAGCCCCTGTCTACGGGTTCTTTCGTGGTTGAGCTGTCCTCACTCCTGCGCTTGCCGGCACATCGGATTCCAGCGTAGTCAGCGTCAGATCACTCGACCAGCAGTCAGCCACCACCTTCCATTCTCCATTCGGCTGCCGCTGCAGCACCCACAAATATTTTCCGCGCTCCTCGCGACGTTTTCCGGTCGAGCCCGGAATCAGCGCCTTGCACCGTCCCGCCTCATAAGCAAGATCACCAACCACATCCACGCGCAGCGGCTCGATCTCCACCTCGCCGAGCCCGGCATCGAGCGCGCCAAAGAAAAACTCGCGCACCGCAGCCGCCCCGCGAATAGGTGGATAGTTCGATCGCAGCACCAGCGCGTCAGGGCTGTAAAGCTCGAGCAGATCATCCAGATGTTTCGTGTTGCAGGCCAGCACCCACTCCTGCGTAATCGCGCGCACCGCAGCTTCGGCCCGGCTTAAATCGCCCCTGAGCGAAGCTGCCGTGTTTCGCAATTTATCTTCCCGGGCGGCATCCCTTACCGGATCACGCGCCGGTTCGTTCGCCCGTGGAGATCCGGCTTCAGGCGCACCCGGGAAGTAATGATGGTGATAATGATGATGGTAGTGATGCGTTTCGTTTCCGGCTGGCCGGGTCGTGGCGAGCCTCTCTGGCTCGGGAAACATACTCGGCGGTAGAGCCATAGCACCCGTTGACTCGGGGTCTCGACGCATCGAAGCCATCGAGGGAGCCTTTTCGGTATTCTCCACAGAGCTGCCGCACATGCCGCAGAACTTGTTACTTTCACGGTTCTGATAACCGCAGATTCCGCACGCTACCAATTTCGAGTCGGTTCCCGAATCGTGCGTCAAATCCGCCGTCGCATCCTCGACATCAGCTTCGGCAGCCAGACGCTGTACCGCCTCCATGGCCGCCGCAATCGCATCCGCACTGGGCTTCTCGCGCCGCATCTCGGGCTGCACCCTCCGATAAACATCCTGCAAATCAGGGCTGGTCACTGGTGTATCCGTTGGCTGGGCGTACGGGTTCGGATTGTTTTCTTTCTTGTCCACGGAGTGCACGCACCTTTGAGGAAATTCTAGCGCAGCAGCCCGCGCACTGCTATCGGCTGGAAAACTCTACTTTGCCCTCGGTCTCGGTGGGCACGCCGTTGCATGTTGCCGGGCGATACCTCCACGTGCGCACGGTCTGCAACACGCGGCGATCTCCGGCCACTCCCGCGCTTTCAAGAATCAGAGGGCTATGTACGCGCCCATCCGTGCCAATGATGAAGCTGACTCTGACTTTGCGTCCATTCGCCGCGGTCGTGAAGAGGGGATCAGGTGTAGTCAATGCCTCTGGCGGTTCTACCGCCGCGCATGCCGGACGCGAGCTGATATGCGGGACATCAATGTACTGCGCCGCCCGGCGCAGCGTTCTCGACACTTGCCTCTCCCGTTGCTCCGAAGCCGCCGAATACACACTCTTAACCGAGACGCTCCCCCCCGATAATACGGGAAGAAGCATCAACAAGATCGCAGGCCAGATGCGAGAACGCATGTATCCTCACCCTTGGAGGAGCAGTATAATCCAACTCTGGCTGCGCAAATTTGCGGCCATATCTAAGACCGCTAACCAGCCATAGAATCATTGATTTACAGGCACACCGTTCGTCCTGCCCTCTTTTTTGTGAAATCGCTTGCGCACGGTAGCGATTACTTCGGGCGCGCCTCAGACGGTCAAGGATTTTCTCACGGTGATGAAAGTGATCTCGGGCGGGCAGTTCCAACGGACAGGAAGCTCGACTGTGCCGATTCCGGCATTCGTGTATAGCGTCAGCCCTTGGATTTTGAATAAGCCCCAGACGTATTTCTTCGCTAAAGGGGGCAGGTAGAGCGGACGCATAAACGGAAACCTCACCTGGCCTCCATGCGTGTGACCCGAGAGTTGCAGGTCCACGGGATATCCCGCAACGTAGTCCGCGTAATCCGGCTCGTGCGCCATTAGGACCACTGCTTCTTCGCTCGGAATCCCGCGCAGCGTTCCCGGTACATCCGCTCGACCAGCCAGCACGTCTTCCACTCCGCCGAGCCAGAAGCGGGCCCCATCTTTTTCGATGGCGACCGACTTATTTGACAACATCGGGATCCCCACGGCATCGAGCGCGTCCGTGACCCGAGCTGCATTGGAAAAAACATCATGATTTCCCAGCACGGACCACACACCATGAGGCGCCCGCAGCTTCCCCAACAGCTGCGCGCACGGTTCCGCATCGGCCGCTCCCTTCGCGGAATTTCCGACCAAGGGCACGGAAACGAAATCTCCCGTTAGCGCGATCAGGTCCGGCTGAAGTCCGTTCACGACTTCAACCGCTGACCGGATCGGATGCACAGAAAAATAGGGATCGTAATGGAAGTCGCTGAGAAGCGCGATAGTGAAGCCATCCAGGCGACTCGGCCAGCGTCGCAGCGCAATCTCTTTGCGAATCAGGCGCGGGCGGTTAGGCTCGATCAGCGTCGAATCGACAGCAATCGCCGCTACTCCAGCAGCCGCTACCCTTTTGATGAACCTACGTCGGTTGATCGGAGGAAACGCCAATCGTTCTCAAGCCTTACGCAGCCGAGCATATTCCACTGACTGCCTATCCAGAATAACCTGAGATCAACAACTCCGGATATGCCCCCTCAGGTTCGGAAGAGGCCAAGGCTTTCCCTCCGCGTCCTCGCGGATTTACTCAGCGATCTCCGCGGTCAAAACTAGCCGCCGAGTACATGAAAATTATTGGGGGACCCAAACTTCGAGCCAGCTAGAAACTGAACGTAGCCTGCAGATCGATGCGCCGGACTGCGCTGCCCGTCGAGAACGGTCCTCCCTGCAAGGAATTTGGAACGCCAAAGAAGCTCGATCCTAAGACGCCGCTGGGATTCGCCGCATTTACCTTGTTGAACACGTTGCGAACGTTCACCCCAAACGTGAGATTGTAACGCCGGTCGGTGCTCGGCCCGCTCATCGAGGGACCGCCGCCGAACAAGGGACCCCGGGGACCCCCACCGCCCCGGGATCCACCTCCCCCGGGCCCGCCATGTCCCATGCCTTCGGTGTTCGAGCCTTCCTTCAGTTTCCGGCCCAGCCCAAACGTCTTCGTCAAACGTAAATTAAAGCTGACATGTGATGGGCCGATTTCAGAGTTGATCGGCAACATCGGCACTCCATTCGACGGACCTGCCGAATCGAAGGTGCCCAAAGGCGTGCAATAAATACTAAGGACAGGTTTCGTGCCTTGGCCACACGTCGCTTGGCTCAAGAGTCCCGGCCGATCATTGAAGATTGAGTCCCCATTCAAATCGGTGGGCGTGGTGATGTTATACGGAGAGCCGGAGCTGGCTACCATGAATGGACTCAACCGGAAAAGGTAAGGTAAGGCGATGCTCCCGCCAAAAAACAGGCGATGTCTCGTATCAAAGCTGGCCCGGCCGTAGTCCTGGCTAATGTTGTAGGAATTCGAGGCAAAGTTCGATACTCCAGACGCATCGCTATTCGCGTAATTCAGCGTGTAATAGCCAAACAACTGCAGTTTCGATCCGATCCGCACGTTACTGTTCACGATGAGCTGACTCTGCTTGAAATTCGCTTCCGACACGTACTGGTAGACGTTTCCTCCCTCCGGATTGGGACGGTTACTGGTGCCTGGGAATGGCGCGTTGGCATTGATCGTCGCGAATTGATCAAATCCCCGCGAATTCAGATACGTGACCGAAAGCGTCGCCGACTTCGTGAGCTGCCGCTCTACGCTCACCGCCCCTTGCAGCGTGTACGGCGCATGTAACCGTGGGCTGATCTCGTAAATCGTGGGCGTCGCCAGGCTGGCACTCGAGAGATCGCAAGCCGTCGCAACCGGGTAGCACGTGGGATTGATGATGACAAACTGCTGCTGCACCACTCCGTTGACCCGCTCTGCCTGCAGAATCTGCTCGGTTTGGAAGCGATCATAAAACATCCCAAATCCGCCGCGGATCACCACCTTCGGAGGAGCGCTTCTCCCGCCCACACCCCAGGCAAATCCGAAGCGTGGCGCCCAGTCTCCATGATCATGAATGTAGTTCTGCGTCTCGAAGCGCAACCCATAGCTGAGCGTAATATTCGGCCGCACCTTCCAGTCGTCCTGCACGTACAGCCCCGCGTCATACGTCGTGAGGTTGAAACTCGGAACCCCCGTGGTAATCGATAACTGCGTAGCTGTTGCAAAGGGCGCTCCGCTCAATTGCTGCTGCGCGTACGAATACGACACAGGGCACGGACTGGTTGCCGGCAGGAACCGCGGGTCGCTGGGATCATGGCACGTAAGATCTGTCGTTCCATTCAGCGAGGAAAACGTAAAAGTTCCATTGAAACTCGATGTAGAGTAGTTCGCATCGCGCAACGCCCGCACCCGCGCTCCGAACTTACTCGTGTGATTCCCATGAATCACCGACGTATAGTTTTGCACCTCGTAGTGATCCTGGTGGTCGATGATCGTCCCCTGATTATTTCCGCCGCCGCCAAACGCACCGCGTACGTTAATGGTCGGATCAGTGCTTAGCGCGTTCTGGCTGTCGCTTTCCCGCAGGTACTGAAACCGTGTTTCGTTTACGACCTTGGCCCCATATACCTGCGTATCGCCGATCTGGACCGTATGCTCATCCGAAAGTTCGTTGTAGCCCTGTGAGGGGAGGTTGAATTGCCCGATCCCGTTGTTGTCCTCAGAGTCGCGAAAGAACTGATAGCGGGCTGTCAATGTATTGTTTTTGCTGATCGCATAGTCGAAGCGCGGACCGATGTTGGTCCGGTGCCGCGGGTTCGGCACCGAGTCCAGGATCGTAACGGGGTTGAAATCGGGACCAAGCACCTCGGCATTGATGGCTGCCAGATCGTTGATATTTCGCCGTTCCGCGCTGAAGAAGAACGATGCCTTTTTCCCCAGCGGGCCGCTGAGGTTCCCGCTGTATTGCGTAGAATCGTATCCCTCCTCGGGTCCGGCATAAGGATTGTGCGAATTAAACGCCGAAGAGTTCCCTAGCACGAAGAACTGGCCGTGGAACTTGTCAGTGCCGGGCTTGGTGAAGATCTCAATGCGCCCGTAACCCAGCTTGTCGAACTCCGACGAAAAGGGATTCTGATTAATGCGAATCTCGCGAATGGATGCTTTCGGCGGCAGCTGCCCCGCCGTGAATCCATCGATATACATCTGCCCGCCGTTCGGCCCGGCCGACGGCCCCGCCAGCGCCTGCAGGTCCGACAGCAATTCGTCCGGATCGTCCGGCAGGGCTTCGAGCTCTTTGCCCGAAATCGTGATCGCACCCGCGTTGCTGTTCGGATTGACATCCACCGTGGGCGCGTTCTCCGAAACCTGCACCTTCTGCGTCTCGACCTCGATGGTCATGGCCACGTTGAGGTGCAACGGCTGATCGGCAATTACAACGTTGTCGTTCTCGAAGATTGTGAAACCAGTCGCGGCAATAGTGAGCGTGTATTTGCCAACGGGCAGGCTCTTGAACTCATACATCCCCTGCCCATTACTCTGGACGACGATCGGCGAGCCCGTAGCCGGAGTCATAACGACGCTGGCCCCTGAAATCGCGGCGCCTGAAGGATCGGTCACTTGCCCGCGCAATGCTCCCGCCGCCTGCTGCGCGAATGACGGAAGCACACACAGCAACAACAACCCAACTATGAATGCCGAACGGAGATAGTACTCAACCTTCATATCCATCTTTCCATTTCTGATGTACGAGGATTGCAATCAAATTCTCGGCTCTACTGCGACGCCTCGCCTCCGGGAGCGCCTCCGCCCAGGTTCCATGGTGTCAGCATCATCGCCGAACCCGCGCCGGGTGCAGCTTGCAGGATCGGCTCCACTCCGCTCAGCAGCGTGATTGCCGTATGTGGGCTACCGGGCGTGCCCTCGGTCGCCAGGATGATCACGGCGTCTCCCTTTTGCAGATTCAGATCCGCTAGCGTGGCGGTCGGCATCCGGCTCAACATTCGCTGAAAATCGGGCGGGCCACCGGAACGCGTACCCCCGCCATTACCTCCTCCGGACCACGTACTGCCCGCGGGCGAAGGCGTCTGTGCATTGGCAGAACCGGCAGGCTTTCCGCCGCCTTGCGAACCGCCGGCGGCTCCAGGCATCCCAGCTGGCATCATGCTTTTCAGACGCGTGGCAACCATCTGTGCCATTTCTGTCGGAATTTTATGAAGCTGTGAATCGCCGCTGATTTTTACCTGCACTACCTTCTTGCTGGCGAGGTCTTGAACGCTGATCATTCCCGAACCGGCGTCCACCGACTTCACCGTCGCCGCATATTGCGGAAACACTCCCGCGTACACCTCTTCCGCCGTGATCTCAGTGCCGTCCGTATTCTTATTTCCGCGCGCTCGCAGCTGATCACCCGGATGAATCTCTGCAAGACTGCTGGGCTTCGCATCCTCGGGCTTGGCCGAATCGGGTGCATAGCGATGCACCGCGGTGTCTTTCGTCGTATGGACAATGACTGTCTTCTTCGCCGTCAGGCTTGGAATTGAAACGGTGACCGT
>QIAL01000718.1 GCA_003225535.1 Acidobacteriota bacterium
CTCATCTCCGTTTAAACCGGCGAGCAGCCAGGAACGAGCCGTGCGGGCATTAGTCATCGTCTCGATCGTGGTGAAGGTTTTCGAAGAAACAATGAACAGTGTTTCAGCTGGATCGAGATCCCGGACCACTTCCACAAACGCGGTTCCATCGACGTTAGACACGAAACCAAACATCATGGACCGATCACTGTAGTGCCGCAATGCCTCATACGCCATGACGGGGCCCAGATCCGAACCACCGATACCGATATTAATGACATTGCGAATGCGCTTTCCGGTGTGCCCCTTCCACTCGCCGCTGCGGACGCGGTTGCAGAAATGACTCATCCTTTCGAGCACAGCATGGACCTGTGGAACCACGTTTGCACCATCAACGAAGATGGACGCACCCTTTGGGGCACGGAGGGCCACGTGTAGCACGGCACGCTTTTCCGTGATGTTGATCTTCTCGCCGCGGAACATTGCATCAATCCGCGTCTGCAGACCGGACTCCTCTGCCAGTTGAACAAGTAACTTCAGCGTTTGGTCCGTGATTCGATTCTTCGAGTAATCCAGGTGGACACCCGCGCCTTGGGTCGCCATCCGTTCCCCACGAGTGGGATCATCGGCAAAGAGGTTCCGAAGATGCAGTTCGCGAACCCTCCGATAGTGGGCTTCCAGCGCCTTCCACGCCTTGCGTTTTGTCTGCGCGTCCTTAGCAATGACTTGTACGTCCGCTGCCATGAGGGTTCTCCCTGCGTCGTCCGCAAATTTTCGGACCCCTTCGATCGATGTCTTGCTTCGGGAGCGCAGCTTCGGCTTAGTTCGCTGTACTCAGCACGACGCTCTGGTCGAGTCCAGCAATCTCGGATGCGAGAACGAGTCTCAACTCAGCCCAGGATTGTCTAGCCGCAGGCTGTGGCCCGGGTCGTAAAGCATTCGCACAGCTTTTATAACGTTGCTTCGGCAATTTGTACGGCATGAGATTGCGACCTCAGTCATGGAGTGCTCCACACTTTGAATCCAGGCGAGCGGTGGATTGCCCATCGGTGTTTTGTTTGCTGGGCGCTGCGCGTTAGCTTCGCAGTAACACCAGAGCGCGATGCGGGAAGTTCGTTCTTCATGCGGCCTTCATTTTCACGGAGACGATTCCTGCCGGCGTGAGTCGGCCCCACGCTAAGGCGACCAACACCATGACAATCGTCTGGAATAATGCATAAACGGTTGCCGAAGTGATTGCCGCTGTGCCTGGAAAACTGCCGCTAACAATGACCAGGCTGACACCAACATTTCGTACTGATGTCGTGATGACCATACCTTTTCGTTCCTCTGGCGTCCGTTTAGCAACCAATACGCCAGCGACCATGGTGACGATCAGGAGGGACAACATTCCGACATAACCGATCAATCGGATTTCTGTCAGCACACGAAACTGAACGAAAAGAATTACGGCCAGCGTCAATAAATTCAGTGATGCGCTGAGCACGCCCGCTGGCCCTCTTAACTTGTGGGCCAGGCTTGGATATTGATGACGCAGCAGGAGCCCGACGCACAAAGGCAACAACTGCGCCCCGAGCAGGGTGCCGATTATCTTGACGACACTGATTGTTAGCGGAGTATCTCCCGCCACCAGGGGAAGTAAGAATTGGAGAAGCAGAGGCGCGACAATGGCTGATGAGCCCGCCAGGATGACCATTAAGCCCACCGAGACTGGTACGTTTCCCTTAGCCATCGCCGTCAAAGGGGGCCCGTAGGGCGCCCCTGGGCAAATCGCGGCGACAAGAAATCCGACAGCGACCAAGGGATTGGCTCGAAACAATAGCAACAAGCCGACGGCGGCCGCTGGGACGAGAATATAATTTGCGAGTACGGCACGTGCAACCAGGTTCCAGCTCCTGCTCACGCGCAACACATCGGACAAGGTCACACCGAGCCCGATTGTCACCATCATTTCAATAAGCGTGATCGCCGCCAGTATGTTGATAAGTCGGTCGACCTTCATCGCGATTTCTCCTGCATCCAGCTCTTGGATTACCTTGCGATAGTCTGAAGTCAACGCTCCTGCATATTGGCAATCTCTTCACGAATCGCGACGTCGAGCTCGTACCTCGCGCACTTGTCGCCCTCGCACGGGTGCGACCCGCCTCCAAACGATTCTCCACTGGAGGAGTTGAAGGCGAGAGGCAGAACTCCATCGAAAGATGTCGCAGCGCTGCGCGCACCTATCTCTGGCTCAAGACTTAAGGCGCAAGATCGGTTATCCCGTGCCACAAACGAAGGTTAGGAGTAGGACCCGGCCGCGACTACTGCCAGTATTGACAGTTCGACAGCACAAGCCCCTGTTGAATCCAAGGGAGACGGGATACCAAACCAACATTACCCAAAACGCCGAAGCCAGGCGATGCCATGTGAGTAAAAAGGGTGACAAGGTCCTCGCTTAGCACTGTGGACTTGAAATCCTCGGCCTCTGTCTGGACTTGGATAAGCGCCTGCAAGTACCAAGCCAATTGTCTGTAATTTCTCGCAGTTTTTCTGCAGATGTGCTGCTGCTAAACATGTTGATGGATAGCAACAGCACAACGACGATGGTCCGCATTGAAAAAGCCCAGAACACTGAGAGTTCATTCGTCCGTCCCTGCGCGCGGCGACCGTTTCGGC
>QIAL01000356.1 GCA_003225535.1 Acidobacteriota bacterium
CGCTTTGGCATAATTCCCATTGCCGGCGTCCGACCTGGCCCACTGCAACAGGCGCGGGATATCCTTCTGGGTCATGCCATCATACGTACTGTTGCCTTCGAACCCCTGGATTGGAGTGTCTTCCGGCTTTTTGGCTTTGTCTTTGTCCTTGGCCGTTTTCTGCGTGGGTGTTTTGATCGTCACAGGTGGCTTCGCAGGCAGAGGCTGCAATTTGGCAGGTTGCTCAGGCGGCGGTTGCACCACTGGAGGCTGCGGAATGCTACTGGCCGGCGTTTCAGTCGTCGTGGCCGTTGCTGTCCCTGCAGGAGTCTCATCTACCTGTGACTTAGGTTGAACCCTGGAGCCGGACCAGGGGTGAAACAACCCCAGCGCTACAATCACCAGCACGATCGCAACCGCCCCAACCACCATTCTCGAACCGGTGATGAACGAGCGCCGCTCCTCGAATTCCGCGAGGCCTTCTTCGAAAGCTCCTTCTCGATTCTTGAATTCCTCGGCTGCAGATGGCCTCCGCGAAGCCGTGTCGATTCTCTCCGAACCACTGGCCGCGTTACTACGAGATGTCGCGAGAGGCGAATTCACGATCATCGTGGCCCCAACCGGCAGACCGACCTCCGAAGTTGCGGGTGCAACGTTAGCAGAATTCCGCAGGCTGGCCAACCGCTCTGGTGACGTCCAGATTAACTCTGCGAGTCCGGCGTGCTCGGTTCCACCCGTCGTCAGCGCCGGCACAGCACGAAGCTCAATGCCGGGGAAATCCTGGAAACGCCGTGAGACTTCTTCGGCAAGAATGATCTGCCCTGGCTCGGCGAGGCGCAGGGCACTCTGGGCCATTCCTTGACTGAAGCCTGCTGCGACAGGCGGATGAATCAATACGGCCGCCCCCATGTAATCGCCCGGCCTGCAGGCGAGGAACTCCAGGATCGCATTCTCGATACGCTTCGCGGCTACAAGAGCGTGGAGCGAATTGTCGAAATGCGCGGCCATCGCGGCGGGCATCTCAACCGCGATGCGGCCATGACTCGCCGCAACCAGGTCAGCAATCATGTATACGAGAACGCTCTCGTTCTGCCAGTCCAGCGCGGCCGTACCGCCGCCGCCATCTCGGCGCCAAACTCGAATCGTCAGATCCGCGGCTGCGGACGCTGCAATTCGACTCCCCGTCGCTGCGCTCTGCTCGGGGTTCGGGATCTCGAACTCTTTGCTGTCCGTCTTTGGTTCGAAAGGCACCATGGGAACTCGGGGACGCGGGGGAAGGAGGATTCGTCCGGGAAAGTAGGTTACGCCAAATTGGTACTCGTGGCAAACATTTCGCTCGCCAACTTCCTTGCAATACTCGCCCCTTTCATGGCACCGTCGTGCCCCTCGTATCCCCCTTGGGCATGCTTGACTTCAACACAACACTGAGTATGATTACGGGCACCTACACAGGGCGACTTCATATGACGATAGCCGTCACCCCGGGGATTCTATGCCACGACGTTCGATGTTTCATGCTGCTTTCTGTCTTTGGCCTATTCTGAAGAGACTGTGTCTTTCATTCCTCCTGATTGCTTTGGTGGTTCCCGCGGTTCAATCCAAAGATGTGCCCATAAGCGCAATCGAACTCTTTGACGGTCCCAATGGTGCCGCCTTTGTGCAATTGACGGGCCTGCTCATCAATGGCAAGGCAGAAGTCCGCAGTTGCACCGGCGTGACGCAAATCAATAAATCGAACTACGGCAAGCTGCCAAAAGTTGCGCTCACTCCGTCGGTCACCTCCCTGGAGCGCGATGCCAAGGGGACCATGACTCTCACCCGTGGCACCGAATCGGAATGCGTGGTGCCGACCAACCTGAAATTCGAAAAAGATGAATCCCTCACACCGGCACAGTTGGCGGACCGCACCGCGCTCTCGGGACAGGTGCTGAGTTCTTCCGAAAAGGGTGTTACGGTTCTGCCTCCGTTTAAACCCACGGTAAAGATCGTCTTCGTGCAAGCGCCGGACGCTGAGCTCGCCGAATATCTGCGAGCTAATCGAGCACACTCCATCGCGCAATGGCAGGATTACCTGGCGCGGTACCCGAAAGCAGCCCATACCGATACGGGCAAGCAAAGCCTTGTGGGGCTGCTCCTGAAGGACGGGAACGACGGCTTAGCCGCTTATCGCAGTTCCGCTTCGTCGAGTTCACCCGCATATGCTCAGCTTCGAACAGCATATCTGCGGGCTGATCAGGCCCACGAGCTTATCCCTACCAGTGACGATGCCGGCAAGTTGCGCGACGCCGTGCACTCCGAACTGGTGCTCGTTGCGGATAAGATCCGCGCAGAACTACAGGCCTATCGCCAAGCGCTGGCAAACCACACGACGGGATATGCGCACTTGGGAATTAGCCTTCAGCTAACAGAACAGACTCTGGGCGTCGACCCCCATTTTGATCAGGGTAAGACTCTCGAAGACGCAATCGGAACGGAAACGAAACGGATTGGAGCGGCCCTGCAAAGCGGAGAGTCGAATATCGCTGCGCAGCACTACGATGAAGCAGTAGCCGCAGTCTCCGATTTCCGTGCGTTCGCCGATGAGGAACCGCGCATTGGGGCCATTCTCGATACGGCTTACAAGCATCACTTCGAGCAGGGCAAAGCCGCCATTGCCAGTCAGAAGTGGCGTGACGCGGTCCAGGAATACCAGAGAGCAGTTTCCATCAAGCCAACCGCTGAAGCCACGGCTGCTTTGAAGCAAGCCCAAGGGAGTCTGCAATCCTCGAACGACCAGGCTGCCGCCGATAACGCTCTGCAGCAGAGCAATGCTTTCGAGCAGGACAAGAAATACATCGAAGCTTACGAAGTATTGGCTGATCTCCCGGAGACCCAGCGGGCGCTGGTGAAAGATCGTATACAAACACTCGAGCCCAACTATGTGAAGAGCGCGTCCGATGAGGCCAAGCGCCTGTTGGACGCTCACAACCCGATTCAGGGTCGGGCTGACGAGGTCGGCGTACAGCAGGCATATTCATACCTTCAGCGCGCTTGCACTCTGGAGTCCGACAATCAGAACCTGAAACTCCGGCGCGATCTCGTTTCGCAAACACTGAGTGATTACTACGTGGCTCGCGCAAAGACTTATCTGGATAAACCCCTCGGATCCGGCGTCGGTGTGGCCTGGTTGTATCTTCAAGAGGCACAGCAATACCAGCCCAATCGCGACGATATTCGCGATGAGCGCACCAAGTACTCCACCATCCACAACATTCGTTCTACCCTGTCGATCAAGGTGGTATTCCGCGACCAGACCTCGCGGCGTGACAGTTCTGGTTTTGCGGATCAGCTTTCTGATGCTATTGCTACGGGCCTGGAGACCACGGCGCTGCCCGTCAGAATCATTCGCGCTGCGGACTCGACGCCCATCGATCCGAATTTCCAATTGATCGGCGACGTGCTTGAACATCGCCCTGTCACTAAGCCGAGCATCGAGTCCCTCGATTCCGAATACTTGGTGGGCACACGGGACATACCCAACGAGGACTGGAATAGAGCCAACCGCGAGTACGAGGCGGCAAACCAGGATCTTCAGAAGGCGCAGAGAACCCTGGAGGCAACCCGGCCGCATGGCAAGAAGAAGGACATTGCGACGGCAGAGCAGGCGGTCGATGACGCCCAGAAAAAGGCAGACACGTTGGGGCGAAAACTCGACTCCATCCCCAAGACCAAAATGATCGACGTGACAAAGCCGTACAGCTACACAAAGAAGACGATCGATCTGAGCGCGGTCGTGGAACTTGGATTTCGCATCACCGACGCCAGCGGCAGTGTCGTTGCTACCAATCCTTCCATCAAGAAGGAGGCTGAAAAGCAGTTCATGGTTTTGGAGAACGTGAAGCCAGAGGACACCAAGGGCGTGAAGCAGATGGGCACGACGCCGGATGAGAACCAGTTCCTCGGCGATGTCGAAATCGGCGCGCGAGGAGATTTGATCAAAGAAGTAAAAGACAAGGTACAGACGTTGCCCAGCAAGATTCTGGCCCAGGCACGCAAGCGCTTCATGGACGGGGACACGGACGGCAGCGCTGAGGAGTACATCCTGTACCTCAATTCGACTCCGGAAGCCCCGACTCCGGAACGCGATGAAGCCAGGAAATTCCTCCACGATCAGTTCAACATGGTTTGGCCGGACGGTGCCGCCTAGCGCAGAACTGTTTTGCCCTGTATTATCCTAGTGCTGTGAATCGGCTGGCAGACCAGTAAGCGAGCCACACAGCATGGCAGTTCTTCCCCGGGGTGTCGCTTCACCAGACAAAGCGACTTTACTTCCGTGACCGTTCCGAATATCAAGCGCATCGGCAAGTACGAAGTGATCGATCTTCTCGGTCGCGGTGGGATGGGTCTGGTCTATCGCGCCTTTGACCGGCAACTCAACCGCGAGGTTGCGATTAAGACCCTAACCGAAGGATTCTCCGGTGACGAGGAAATGCTGAAGCGCTTCTACCAGGAAGCCGCGAAGACCGGAGCCCTGAAACACCAAAATATTGTCACAGTCTACGATCTGGGCGAGCAGGACGGCTTCCCCTACATCGTCATGGAGTACCTGTCCGGCGATCCTTTGGATCGCGTGATCCAGTCCGGCAAGTCGCAGCCGCTCGCCTTCAAGCTGAAAATCGTGGAGCAAGTCTGTTACGCCCTGGGATACGCCCACCGCAATGACGTCATCCATCGTGACGTCAAGCCTGCCAACGTCATCGTGCAATCAGATAGCGTCGTGAAGTTGCTCGATTTTGGAATTGCGCGCCAGGAAAAAACGGATGGGCATCTTACTCGCACCGGACACGTTATTGGCACGCTGCAATACATGGCGCCTGAGCGCCTGAGAAACGCTGCGTTCGACGGACGGTCCGACATCTTTTCCGTCGGCGTAATGATGTATCAGCTCTTGACCGGGCAACTCCCGTTCACCGGCGACTACAGCATCGTGCAGAAGATCCTGACGGAGAAGCATCCTCCGCTCAGCCTTTATATCGAGAAATATCCTCCTGCTCTGGACGCTATTCTCGACCGCGCGCTTGCCAAGAGTCCTGACGACCGCTACTCCACAGCTGACGAGATGGCCGGGGAAATCGGATCCGTTGAGCAGGAACTGAGGAAAGAGCAGGTCACCGAGTGGATTCAGAGGGCTGAACGGCTAGTGCAGGAAGAAGAGTTCACTTCCGCCAGAGACATCCTGCTGCAGGTGCTGAAAGTCGATAATCGGCAAATCACAGCGCGGCAAATGATCGCGCAGGTTCAGCAGAATCTTAATCTCAGAGCGCGTGCCGAGCAAATCCGCCAACTGAAAGCCCAAGCTGAGGACGCATCGGCAGACAAGCGCTACGAAGATGCGATTCACTGCCTGGAAGAGGCCTGCGGGCTTGATCCGTCCAGTTCGGAACTTGCGGACCTGCTGGAATCGGTAAGGCAGAAAAAAAGACGCCGTGAACTGATTGACGGATATCTGCGCGAAGCCGATACCGCCCGCGAGCGCGGCGATCTGGAGGCCGCCGGAGCGGTAATCGCTAAGGCTCTCGAGGTCGATCGGGACGACTCACGCGTTCGCGCGGCTCACGTGACTTTGGCGCGTCTGATCGAAGAAGCGGCGCGGCAGGCCAAGGCCAGAAAATTGCTGGAGAGTGCACGCAAAGAAATCGGAGCCCGTCATTTCACCGCGGCGATGGAAGCCCTCGCCGAAGCCGAAAAGGTCGATCCCGCCAATCCAGAATTAATCACGCTTCAGTCCGCCGCCAGGCAAGGCCGCGAGCAGGAGCAGCGCCGGCGCATCCTCGAGCAGCTTCAGAACGAAGTTTCGGTTGCCTCAACGGTTGAGGAATTGACCCGCGCGACAAAACTGGTCGAGCAAGCCTTGGAGCGCCTTCCTAGCGAGCCGAGCCTGATTAAGCTGAAGGGCAGCCTTGCTCGCAAACTCCGTGACGAGGACGTCCGCCGGCGCGTGGACGAGGTCGCCATGCGCTGCCGCAGCCTGATTGAGACTTCCCCGGAAGAGGCTTTGAAGCTGGTGCATCAACTCCTGCACGAAGCGCCTGGGAATGAGCGGCTGCTGGCGCTTCAATCCACGATCGTCGGCCATATTTCCGACCGTACCCAGGAGCAGAACCGTTCCCAGTATCTGCAGCGCGCGCATGAAGCGATGAGCGCTGCTAGATACCCTGAGGCGCTGCGTCTTCTAGAGGCGTGCCAGAGGGAAGGCATCTTCTCTCCGGAAATTGCCGAATTGATGGACTTCGCCCGCCAGGAGGCAGACCGGGGCCTGAAGAATACCCACATTCAAGGATTGATGCGGCAGGCGCAGGAACTCATGGCGCGTGGAGCATACGCTGAAGTAGTCGATCTCCTGGGCACCATCCGGCAGGAACCGGAGACAGCCTCGTTGATGTTCGTCCTGGAAGATGCCAGAGCGCGCCTGCAATCCTTCGAACGAACCATCGAGTCTGCCTTGCTGGTCGCAGAGGAACTCCGCATCCACGAGCAGTACGCCGAAGCGGTTCGATTGCTGGAGTCTCAGCCGCCGTCCATCCTGCAGACTCAAGCTGTACAGAAAGCCCTGGCGACATTGCGCGAAGCCAGCGTCAGTGAAGCCACTGCTCTGCAGGCGGTGGGTAGCGCGTACGCCTATCTGGAGTACGGGGACGGCGGAAAGCGCACACTGCAGGAGAATGCGAGATCTCCGCTGCTCACCCGAATTGTGCCCATCTTCGCGTCGCGCCGCAAATCAGTCGCTGATCGCCAGATGTCGTCGGCGATCGACCGAGCGCGCGCCGCCTTCGACGCTGGAGACAAAAAACAGGCTGCCAAGGCGCTGGATGCGGTCGTCGCCGTCGCTGAATTTGCCAGCAAAGACCTGCAGAACGAGTGGCACACACTTAGCAAGAAAGCGGGCAGGGCAAGGCATTAATCAGTGTTCGTACAAAATCCACCGCGGAATTCAGCTTGGGCGCCGTTTTCCACAACAAAGTTTCGGGCCCTCCGATTCTGTCCGGCGTTTCAGGGTTTACCGTGAGAGACCGATAAGTTAGGATTCCCTGACCCAGCATGAGCTACGTAATTCAAGCGTCCGGCATGACTGACATCGGCCTCGTGCGCAAGAACAACGAGGACAACTTTGGCTACGACTTGCGCCATGGAATCTTCGTCGTCTGCGACGGCATGGGCGGACAGCAAGCCGGTGAACTGGCCAGCAAAATCGCGGTAGACACGGTCCTGGGTTTCTACCGTGAGGCAGGCGACACGACGCGCTCCGGAGTGTCGCAATTCGAAGGCGTCTCGCAACGCGCCGCCGACCTCGCCGGCGCCATTCAACTCGCTAATCAGGCGATTCACGAAGCTGGCGCAAGGGACATCACTATTGCTGGTATGGGCTCAACCATCGTGGCCGTCGCGGTGGAGAGCAATCTGTTTTCGATCGCTAACGTCGGCGACAGCCGCATTTACCTCATCCGCAAGAGTGAAGTTGCCCAACTGACTCAGGACCATTCCCTGGTGATGGAACAAGTCCGCCGCGGCCTGATGACCCTGGAAGAAGCCGAAAATTCAAAGATGCAGAACGTAATCGTGCGCGCCCTCGGGACCGACGACACTGTCGAGCCCGATCTCGCCGATCACGAATTCAGTCCCGAAGACGTGCTGCTGCTCTGCAGCGACGGACTTTCACGCTACGTGAAGGAAGACAAAATCGCCGAGTCGGTAAATCAGGACTCTCTGGATAAGGCTTGCAGCGACTTGATTGAAGCCGCTAAAGCGGGCGGCAGTGATGACAACATCACATGCCTGCTGATTCGGGCCACACCGCCATCATGGAAAGACCGATTCTTCGGCCGGCTTTCGGGACCGGCACAGAAGAGTTCCACCTGAATTCGGATTACTCCGTTTGGCATGTCATCCTGAACGTCGGCGAAGCCGTCGTGAGGGACCGTACAACACGGTGAAGCTTAGATGTAGTGGATGGGAATGCCCCGGGTGCATGTGGCGTACCGAGTCTCGCCGGCCGCATTGCCGCTCTGCGCGATTTGTACGGTCGCTCGGAGGGCTATCGCCCTCCTCAGGATGACATCGCGAACAATCTATCTCCACTATTTTCCTGCGACCTGGCTAACGCACTTTAGCCCAGGCATATCGAAAAACGGATTGGCTGATCCGCCCACCTGCAACTGAAAGTCATAAGACTTGATCTTGCTGTTGGGTAGCTTCACAGGCTGGCCATTGTTTTCAATCACCCACTCCAGATTGTTGTAGGTCAGGTGATGTGCCCGCGCCACGAAATGGAAGACGGCCCAGGGCCCGCTCGCCGAATCCAGCGTGTCTCCATTCTTGGAGACATCGATATTTTCAGGGCCGCCCGTCCATACGAATGTTTTCTGCGCATCCTTACCAGAGAGCTTTTCGCTTCCGATCGTCACTTCCACGCCCTCCAGATTGCTGGGAAGTGTCTTCAGCGTATAGGAGAAATGCGGCGGTGCCGATCCGCTTGGATACATCACTTCGCCGAGAGCTTTCATCTTGCTCAAGAAGCTCAGGAACTGCGGTGACAGTTTGGTAGTTGCCGTCGGATTTGGGGCAAAGCCGGAGCCAACAGGGAGTACAAACGATTTCACACCATCATTAAGCTTTTTCCACTCATCGCCCGCCAACAAAGAATAGAGTTGGTCGAGCGGCATTTCTTTCAACGAAGCCGGATCGAAGGGATACATGCCTCTCATCTGAGAGCAGAATCCAGCGGCGGCGGCGCCAGCAGCTTTAAGCGGAGCCAGCTTATTCGGTCCATCAACTGCCGTGATTGGCCCCTCAAGCAGCCTTCGCACTTCCTTCTCGTTACCAACCGGCTGCGAGTTATCGACTGGAATTGCCGTGATCACACCCGTGACCGCTCCCGAGGCATTCGATTGCGCCGTCGATACTTGGGCTAATACCGTTGCATCGGGAGCGCCGGGACTTTGGGCCGCAACGTGGACCGCAGCCAGCAATCCTCCGAGAGCTTTCATGTAGTCCTGCGTTGTTTTCGAAATCAGCACATCTGGCGGTTTGTCCGCTGGTCCCGGAGGCTCGACTGCCTGCACTGGAGCAAAAGGCGCTTTCACATCTGGCGGAGCGGGGTCAATGTTGTGCGAAACGAAATAAAACAGCTCCATGAGAGGAGACTTGGTGTCTGTAATCTTCGCGAGTTTCTTGTCGGCTTCCGGGAACCCGCTATAAGGAGGCACGGACGAAGTCTTCATGACGGCATTCCACTCATTCACGAAATCCTGGTTGTAGCGATCCGTTAGCTTCTGCCGAACGACTCCGGGATCCAGACCTTGGGCAACGCTCTTCCCGAGCACC
>QIAL01000719.1 GCA_003225535.1 Acidobacteriota bacterium
TTTCCGCAATACGGCGCTTCGAAGAATGATATACGCTTTTATGATGTGGCTCGATTTGTTCGGGAATTAACGCGAATACGGGCATATTTCGCGTTAATTCGCAGCAAGAATACAGCGAAACTCGACTGGCTCGAGATACTTTGGCCCCAACCCAGCGGCAAGGTCGAGCGTATCACCGAGCTCCCGATTGATCGCTACATCACAATTGTCGAGGCACAGGAAAATGGAAGTGACCGGGTTCTGCAACGATCGTGCTCGTCGTCCTTGTGTTCGCCTGCCCGTGACGCCATACATTTAGTGATTTATGGGCAGAATCGCTTCCGCCCAACCGCTCGCTAGGCGCGGCTTAAGGAATGAGTCCCCGATCGATTGCTGTTCGGCGTCGCCATTAACTTTGGGTAAAGACTTGGATAAATCGTCCGCTGCCGCCCTGGCTTGACTGATCTGTTCCTTGGTCATCATCGCCGATAGACTTTTGAGTCTGCGGGCAGCCCGATCCTCTCCTCCTGATGCTGCGGCCGTGTACCACGTATAAGCGGAGACGTAGTTGAGGGGAACTCCTTTTCCTTGCTCGTAGAGGTAACCTAAGTCCAATTGTGCTCGCGCATACCCTTTCTCAGCGGCCATTTGTACCCAGCGTGCTGCGCTGGAGTAATCCAGTGGTAGACCGGTTCCAGTGAAGTACATCCAGGCAAGATTTTCCTGAGCGGGAGCATACCCATTTTCGGCTGCTTTCCGAAACCATTCGGCGGACTGGGCGTAGTTTTGCGCGATCCCCTTTCCTCGAAAATACAATGAGGCCAAGTTGCATTGCGCTGTAACGTCTCCGTTCTCAGCCCCCATCCGGTACCAATTCTCGGCTTGTCGAAGATTCTTGCGTACACCGCGGCCGAACTCAAACATCGAGCCGAGATTGTTTTCCGCCGTCGAGTGCCCCTGCCCTGCCGCGGCAGTGTAATAGACAACAGCCTGTTTATAGTCGCGCGGCACTCCTTTGCCTTGTTCATAGAGATATCCGAGCGCAAATTCGGCATCGGGCAAGGCTTGGTCAGCGGCTTGACGAAGATACTTCGCAGCCTCCGCGTAGTTCTGTGAAACTCCTGTTCCGGTCATGTATGACCAGCCGAGCCTGTACTCGGCCCTCGCATCCCCCTGACGCGCCTTCTCCTCTAGAGAAGGAATGGCCAATTGTTGGACCTTCTTGGACTCACCGGTGTGCTGTGTGTTCTGTTGGGGGATTGCTCCAGTCGCAGAAATGCAGAACCAAATGACAAACTGAGACGTAACCACAAAGCATGCTCGTGATTTCATCCAACTCTCCTTCGATCCAGCCAACTTTCGCCGCAATCGACTTGTGCGGCAATGCAATGGGAAACACCGCTTCCACACGCGTGTGTAACGGGGACAAGTCGGTGAGCTAGATGGGGTTGAGCGGCAGGTCACGCGGTAAGAAGTTGCTGGCGAGAAGCGGATCACTAACCTTCGCGACAAAGTCACGTCCAATCAACGGTGAAGAAATGTCCGAGACTCGTTTCGCTGAGGCAATGGTCTGCTTCGATGTGTTTCAGGTTGATCTTCGGTCAGGGGAATTGCACAGGGAAGGGCAGCGGGTCAAGTTACAAGAACAGCCTTTCCGTGTTTTGTCTTTGCTGATCGAGCGAGCCGGTGACATCGTCACCCGGGACGAACTGCGTGAAAAACTGTGGCTTGCCGACACATTTGTCGACTTCGATCATAGCCTCAACAGCGCGGTCGCCCGGCTGCGCGAGGCCTTGCGCGATTCCGCGGAAAAGCCCCGTTTCATCGAGACCATCGCCAAGCGTGGCTACCGCTTTATAGGTCAGCTCAGGTCCGCCCTACCGGCAGCAGCTGTGTCTAGCCCTAGTCCGGGGACTCAGAGCAGCTCTCTTCTGAGAGTTCGTATTCCAGGAAGGATCTGGATGGGCAGTACTTTTTGCCTGGCCATCTTCTCCGTCCTTACACTGTCGGCACTATATCGACCAAGTCCCGACTCACAATTGGAGCGCATCGAAGTAGTGCCCTTGGTCGGTTTGCGCGGCTTCCAGGCCACACCCGCGTTCTCCCCCGACGGCACGCTGGTGGCATTCCGTCAAAGTGACGGCGCGCGGAACACAGGAATCTTTGCGGCGGTGGTAGGAGGGGATAAGACTCTGCAGGTTACCGCTGATCCGGGCGACTGTTGCCCAACCTGGTCTCCCGATGGCCGCCGGCTCGCCTTTATTCGCTACGCGGAGAAAGACGTGTCGATTTTTACAATTCCTGCTCTGGGGGGAACCGAACATCGCGTATACCGTGGACCGCCCGCGATGAGAGCGGGGCTCTCCTGGTCACCGAAGGGCGACGTTCTGGTGTTTCCTGAGACCAATCCGACAGATCCGACTCGTTCCGTCATATCGTCGCTGTCGCTGATCGATTCCAGCACCCGAGCGCTTACCTCACCGCCGGCGGGTTGGCTCGATCACGAGGCGGCATTTCGCCCGACGGAACTCAGGTGGCTTTTATCCGTTCTACGATAGCGGGCGTCGGTAACGATGTTTACCATCATGGGCCCTCCAACCTGGACCCCCGACAGCCGTGAAATCATTTTCTCCTCCGATCGAGGTGTAGCGACGGGTTTGTGGAGAGTCTCGGCCAGAGGTTGCATCCCTCAACCAGTCGCTGGTCCAGTCGGCGACGCAAAGTGGCCATCGATCCCGGCGAAGGGCAACACACTGGTTTACGAGCAGAGAGAATCCAAATTCAATGTCTGGCGACTCGACCTGAAGGATGCAAAACACCATGCCCTGCCGCCATCAGCTTTGGTCTCGGAAAAGGGAGACAAGATCCGTCCCGAGTTGTCTCCCGACGGAAAGAAGATTGCCTTCGAGTCCAATCGCCTGGGCTTTTGGGACATATGGACCTGCAACGTCGGGAGCAACAATTGCGACCAAGTCACCTCTTTACACGGAACTGCAGGACGTGCTCGGTGGTCTCCCGATGGGCGCCATATTGCATTCGAATTTCATCCGCGGGAGCGCAGCGAAATTTACGTTGCCGAAGTCCCCGGCGGACTCCCTCACCTTGTGCAAACTATTGCAGGCACGGACAATCTCTCCCCAAGCTGGTCCCGTGATGGAAAGTGGCTCTACTTTGCTTCGAAGCGAGGCGCGGAACCCTTCGAGGTTTGGAAAATGCCCGTTCAAGGTGGTTCGCCAACCAGAATTACAAAGAACGGCGGAATCTCGCCGGTCGAATCTCCAGACGGCCAATTCCTTTATTACAGCAAGTACGAACAAGGCGGCGTTTGGCGAATGCCTTTGCAGGGCGGCCAGGAAACGGAAGTCTTGAGGGATGTCGACGGAGGCGGCTGGCCCAATTGGGGAGTCACCAGAGATGGAATTTACTACCTTAGATTTGGAAAATTCCCTCTCGTAACGATCAACTTCTTCGAATTTGCAACCGGCAAAACAATTCCCATTTGGACTTTGGAAAAAGAACCCGGTTGGGGACTCAGCGTTTCGAGCGACGGCAAGTCCATCGTCTATATTCAGAACGAGTTCTCAGAATCCAACCTCATGCTGGTAAAGAATTTTCGGTAAT
>QIAL01000720.1 GCA_003225535.1 Acidobacteriota bacterium
TTTGCCGCTGCGATACCACCGCTGGCACCGTAGATCGGAAACACCGTCTTGCCTTCGCCGTCTTCAAAGTACCCGATGTCTTTCGTCACCGCTCTGCCCCAGTGGGACAAGTCGATGAAGTCGATGCGGGTCTGGTCTGCGTGGATGGACACCTTGATGGGCAATCCAGCCATGGTCTTCTTGCCGGTAAAGAGCAAGTCGAGGTCGTTGGCGCGGCCCCCGCCACCTTCCTTGATGACTTCGCTGACAGTGATGCCCAGGTTTTCCCAAGCATGCTCCTGTTCAACGTTCATGTAGGCGATGAGCTTGCCGACCGCATCCACACCCAAGGCTTTGCGAACCTTGTTGATGGCCAAGCGCACGTTTCCTGGAGTCAGTGCAGCGCTTCCTGCGTTGACTGAAGGCGTAGTGAGTAATGGCGCGAACGTGGCGCGGTTCAAGCCGAGCCATGTGCCGGAGGTTGCCACAAGCACGTCCGTGGCGATAGTGCCGCCTGGCGCCGCGTCGACCGTTACGGTCTGTGTAGCCGAAACTGGATCGAAGTTCGTCACGTTGGCTGTGCCGCGATTGGTTGCAAGCGCGGCGTTATAGACCTGAATGGTTTGCCCGTTGTACACAAGTGCAGCGCCAAAAGGCACCGACATGGTGAACACGTTCGAGGCTACGGAGCTGATTGTGCCGATGACTCCGTTTCCTGCGGTTTGGCAAAGCATATCGAGAAACGCGCGGAATTGCTTCATGCCGTTTGCAACTTCGCGCTTCACTGCATTCTCGATGGCCTTTTCTTTTGAGTTTGTGGCGTACTTAACCAAGGTCGAAAGCTCTACTGCGAACCGGAAGTACAACGGAGTGACTTGAGCCACTTCGTAGTCGGTTCCAGAGCCTCGGCCGAGGTCGCCGCCATCAGGTGAATATGCGCCAGCCTTGCCGCCTGAAAGCACTTGCAAGGGAAGACGCATATTACGGGTTGAGACTTGTTCCACGTCGCCGCGCTGTTGGATCATGGCGAGCAAAATATCGTCCCGCTCGTATAAGAGGGGGATCTTGTCTCGCACTTTCTCCAACTGGAGCGCAATAACGTTGGTATTTAACTGTGCTGCCACTATATTCTCCTTTTAGCAGCGGCGTGCGAGAAGTCTCAACGCGCAGGTCGGCTGGAGTTCAGAATGTCCTCGAAACTCATGCTATTAGCTTCTTCGCGAGTTAGAGGTCTGACTCCGGTTCCCGGCCTGGCACCGGATGACACATCTACGCGGCTCGCTGCTGCCGTTTGTTTGTCGGTTACTTCTTTGCGCGAAGCCATGACCGAAGCGGTGTATTCGTTGACTACACGCTTGACCGCTCCCGGCATGATTTGCTTCGCTTTGGAAGTGAGCAGATTGACCACCTGCTCTTGTGTTTGGCGGTTGATTCCGCCTGTGCGCGTCAGATTGGCGAGACGGAGCTTTAGCCCGGCATCGCCGTTGACGGCTTTCTGTATTTCTGAATGGACGTCCCTGGCAATGCGAGCACGCAGACCATCTGAAGTTTTGGGAAGCAACTTACTAAGCTGCGCGTTCACGTCGGTATCGAGACTTGCCTGCACCGATTGATGCACCGATGCGCTGAAGTCTCTCTGACGTTCAGCTTTTAATGCATCGCGTTCCCGTTCTACTTCGCTGCGCTGCTGATTGACCAGAGTCATGCTTGGGTCTTGCGAGGCTTTAGGTCCGAGACCGAACTTTTGGAATACTCCGGCGAATTGGTTCAAAAGCTGGGCAACATCTTCCGCCCCGCTCTTTGTTGCCGCTTCGTGTATGTATTCCAGCCAGTCCCACACCTTCTCGCTGCCAAGCGATTCGCCTATCAAGTGCTGCGTGAGGTAGGCGTACTCTTGTGGGTTTTGACCCTTGATTAAGTCGAGGCCAATCTGCACCATGCTTTGAAACGCTTCGGGATCGTCACGATACAGGTTCTGAGCAAAGCCTTTCTGCTCCTCCTGATCGTGAGAGAAGTACTGCAAGTCCATCTCATCGACTTCCCTGGATTTCCCAATCAGGGTTTTAAGTTCCTCGGAACCTCCAGGCAGAAGTTCTTTGATGGCTCGCGCATCGGCTACCGTGGGATACAGTTCTTGAAACGCCAGCAAACGGTCGTGCATGGACTGCAGCTTCGGCCCAAAGACTTTGTCGGTGAGCAAAGGCCGCATCCATTTCAGGTCGTCTACCGGCTCTGGTGTCGGTGCGGGAGTTTCCGTCTTTTGCGCTTCAACTGGTTCAGTTGGTGCAGCCTTCTCCGGTGCTGCTGGAGGCTCGGCTGCTGGTTCTGTTGCTGGCGATGAAGGGGCACCGTCAGGCTCAATGCCTAAGATGTCCTCATCACTTAGCTGCAATCCACCCTCGCCACCTTGCGATGGCTCAGATAGAGTGCCGGCGTTTGTCGCCTCTACTGCTTCTGGCATCTATTCTCCTTTT
>QIAL01000357.1 GCA_003225535.1 Acidobacteriota bacterium
AACCATGTGCGCCATAAGTACCTCAGTAGGATGAATTCTGACCGCGCGCAGGCGGAATCTTTATCTTACATCTGATTCGATGTGGGGATGGGGAACGGGGATGCGGAAGCACTCGTTCTTCGCTGCGCGGCTGGACAGCCGATGGCGGCTGTCCCCACATTATCAGTTCCTGAGCCTACTCAATTTTTGCGGCGAAGCCGAAGCCAGAACCCAACTACGACTCCCCACATCGCCATCAGCGGAATCAAAGAGGTGAGGCCGTGTAGCCCGATCAACTGCCCGACGTTGAATGCGCCGTGGCCTCCGGCGGCTTCGCTGGACAGCAGCATCGACTCGCGATTCGCCGCCATCTGGCCTGCCCAGAATGCCGGCCACGAGGAATGGACGATGGGGCAACTGCCCTGCATGGCTAGCTGCGATGACGTGGAGACGACCATCAGGGTGACAAAGACGCTGCAGCATGCCAGCGCGATCAGCACGCGCCGCCATGCGAGCGAGGCGTGGGTCCAAGCCACGGCGAGGCCGAGGCCTAACATCGGGATCACCGCGCCCGCATACCGCGGGCCGAAAGCCAGACCGGCTTTCCACCAGTAAAACGATGCGTTGAAGAGGAAGTAGTAGAGCACCAGAGCGCCGGCTGCGAGGGCCGGCCCGCGGAATCTTTTTCCGAACCACCACAATCCCGGGATCGCGGCAAGCAACGCCGGAGAAGCGAAGAACAATCCTCGGGAACATCCGAACAAAAGCTTCAAAAGACGATCGGGATGGGGATAGGTCAGCCCCATGTATCCCTGCTGCTGCATGAAGGAGAACGAGTTGGGATCGTAGTAGGAATAGCTGAGGCGGAAGCCGCCGAAGGCTGCGTGCAGATAGCTGAAGAGAACAATGGCGCAGGCGGTTGCGCCGATGCCGACGCCCGCGACCACGCGCCATCGAGCCGCGTTCCCTCGCGACCAGACTTGGGAGAGCGCCAGGAATGCAATCAGGACCGAAGCCGGGGCTGCGGGATACTCTGTGACTGTCGCCCATCCAGCGGCGAGCCCAACTGCGAGAGCCCACCAGAAATCGGCTCGGCCATCGGCGAGCTTTACTGCCGCGGCGAAGGCAAAGAGCAAATAGGCCCCGACCAAAGCATGTGCCCAGAATAAACTCGCGTACGCCAGCATGGGCGTGCCTACAGAGAGCACAATCGTTGCGAACGCGGCTCCCGTTAAATCCGATCCGAATCGCAGCGCCAAGAAGAACAGGCAGACTCCCGCCAAAGCGGTTGGCAGAGCGACCGCGCAGGCTGTAACGATGTAGGAAAGTGCATACTCTCCGCGCGGAGACTCTGGATCGACTCCCACAGCCCGCAGCGCCACGCGGGCCACTTCGGCGAATGGTACCGCGAGAAAAACCAGGCCGGGCGCCTTGTCGGAGTAGTAGTGTCCCTGAAAGTGGGCTTTGTCCTGCGTGTTCTCGTGGTACGCGTCGATCTGGAGCGTGTGCCGCTCAACAATCGCGCGCAGCAGATCGAAGCGGGAGTTCTGATTCCATCCGCCGCCCTCGTAGAAATAGATGAAGGAGAGAAAAATCGCTGGACCGAGGAGTAACGCGAGTTTCCAATGCGCTGCGATCGTCGACGGCATTGGCGTCAATGATAATGCCTCGAACCCCGCAGTGGGTGGCTTCCCCAGAAGCCAGGCCCTTTCAAGGCCACTCCGAAAGAGGCTAGTACTCCGGCGTAATCGCTTTCGCTTCCTCGAACGTGATGCGCTGCTTCTTCTTGTACGAAAGATTCGCCATGTGGACCGCGATCGCCGAGCGGTACCCAATTTCCGCTGTGGCGTTCGGAGTGCCACGCGTGCGAATGCAATCGATCCAGTTCTGCATGTGATTCTGATTTGGCGTCTTGCCCTTCATCGCCTCGCCGGTGGGGCGGTTGGTTTTTTCCGGCCAATATTGAATGGGCTCTTCCAAATGGTGCTCGATAGTTCCATCGCTGCCGAGAATGCGGTCGCCGAGCTCGTAGTGACGGTTGCTGAACGTGGACTGCCAGGTCACGACAATATCTTTCGGGAAGTCCAGGGTGACGGCGATCGTGTCGGGGACCTCGCGGCCATCTTTTTCGGAGAAAACTCCTCCGGACATATAAGCAGCCGAGGGCAGCGGAAGATCGAGGGCCGACATGATCCAGGCGATCTGGTGGACCATGTTTTCCGCGCAGTTGCCGCCGGAGAATTCCCAGAACAATCGCCAGTTGATGAACTTGAATCCATCGAAAGGGCGGTCAGGACGTCCGTTCAGAAAAGCGCTCCACTCGACGTTCTGCGGGGTGCAATCGGAAGGAACGGGGCGCACCCACTGGCCCTTGCCATGCGGAGTGTTACGGCTCATCCAGGATTCGACGTGGGCGACTTTGCCGACTGCGCCGTCTTTGATCAGTTGCTTGGTGTCGATCAGGGCACCGGAACTCTCATGCTGCAGGCCAATCTGGACCACCCGGTCCGAGGACTTGGCCGCGGCCAGGCATTTGTCGGCTTCGGGGATCGACCAGGTCATGGTCTTCTCCGAGTAGAGATCTTTCCCCGCGACAAGAGTATCGAGGAAGTGGCGAGCGTGAATGTGCAGCGGACTGGCCACGATGACGCCATCGATGTCTTTCATGTCGAGCAGGCGCCGGTAGTCGTCCAGAGTCTGTATGTTCGGGACCTTACTCTTGGCCTGGTCGCGGCGACGGCTGTACACGTCAGCCATGACCACTAGGTCGACGTTCGGAACCTTAACGATCTGATCGAGCAGATCATTGCCGCGGTCGCCGACGCCGATCATGCCGACGCGGACACGATCGTTTGCGCCGAGAACTTTCGAAGAGGGATACGCGAGCACGGCAGCGCCAATGGCAGCTTGCTTGAGAAAGGTGCGGCGAGTTTGATCAGTCATGGGAGCCTCCGGGCGATTAGTTCTCAGTTGTCGGTTCTCAGTTGTCGGTTGTCACTGGCCAGTACGCAATTTACAAAGCTGCCGCTTCTTGCAGCAACTTTTTCATTCCTGCCCAGCTTTTGCGCGACGACTCTTCGGGCGTACCCCCGCCATGCCAGTGGGTTTCGAGGCTCACGGCGAAGTGGTAGCCGTCGCGCTTGAGGGCTTTGAATTGTCCGGCCCAGTCGATCATGCCTCCACCCATGGGGGCCCAATCAAACCCCTTACCTTTCTTCACCGTGTCTTTGCAGTGGCAGTGTCCGATGCGGTCCTTGGGCAGGAGATTGTAACCATCGGGAAATGGGATCTCGCCGCTGGCGGCGGCATTGCCGGGGTCCCAGTTCAGCATGAACGAACGGGATTGCACTGCGCTCAGAACTTTCGCGCTTTCGGCCCCGGTCGCGGTGTTACACGCGGGCTCATTTTCCAGAACGAGGATGATTCCCTTCTTCTCGGCTTTGGCGGCAGCATCGCGGAGCTTGTCGTTAATGGCATCGCGATAGGGAGCTTGATCGTCGAGGCGCCAGAAATCGAAGCAGCGCACGCGCTCCGTACCGAAGGCTTTGGCCATCGCGATGGCGCGCTCGAGGACTTCGTCCTGCTCAGCCAGCGTGAAGTTGGCGTTGAAACTCTTGGCCTCGCTGTATTTCGACTTTGGCGCACCCGGCCAATCGACCTTGAAGAGCGGGCTGGCGATGTCGGTGACCTTGAGTTGATATTTGTCGAGCAGGCGGCGGGTTTCCGCGACTTCTTTTTCGTCGAGGCTGACGATGTTCTTGTTCCACATGCCGCGCAGCTCGATCCATCCCATGCCGAATTCTTTCGACGCCACTTCGCAGACGTGGCCGAAGTCCTGCGAGATCTCGTCATTGATTACGGAAACGCGGAATGGAGAGGCAGATTCAGCCATCGGACTGAAGCGGGATGCAGCGGCCGTCGCCGTAACAACCATTCCGGCGACGAAATCACGGCGCGTGAGACGAGCAGGCATGAACTGCTCCTTGGGCAACGGATGGCTCGGCAACGAAGGGCATCAACAATCTACCACCATCGAAAGGTGGGCGGGTAGCCGGCCTGGATGCGAGGTCGTCGAATCAGGCATCCCTCAGATGAGGACGCCGTTCGACGAAATGCGTTCTTAGACTGGTATATTGCGTCTATGTGCAAGAGCAGATTGTTTCTCGTTTTGGCGATTGTCGCCGGGATGTTATGTGGTCTTTCGATGATGATCAGCAAGAATTATGTCTGGGCAGCTCGCTTGTTGATTTTTCCTTCTCTCGTTGGGTGTCTCATCTTTTCTGGCGATGTACGCTAAGAGCACAAGCCAGGGATGATATTCCGGAACAATGAGGCGGGCGGATAGAGGGGGGGGCGGAGCGCAAAATACTGGAATTCGCATCTTCCGCGCAAAACAAAACGTCCCGGACTCAGTTTGAGTCCCAGGACGTTTGCTGATCAGCCCTCCCCCAAGTGCTGCTCGATTGCTAATCTAAACCCGCCCCCGGATCCGGTAAATGGCACCTCCGTGCCAGGCATGGCACGAGGGTATTGTTACTCGGAATTACGGCGCAGCACCGGGAACGCTGAATGAATGGGAATTTTTGGCGCGCGCAAAACAAAACGTCCCGGACTCAGTTGAGTCCCAGGACGTTTGCTGATCAGCCCTCCCCCAAGTGCTGCTCGATTGCTAATGTATTCCCGATCTCAAGTCCGGTAAATGGCTCCTCCGTGCCATGGATGGCACGAGGGGTCCACGAATTACTTTTGGATATCCTGGCGGTTGGACTTTCATTGTTCCGGCCCCCGTGTGATAGGGCAATAAAGTCAAAATCCCCACCCTGTCGCACAAAACGCAACAAGTATGGGGCATCCATCATTCCGGTGGCAGCAGCTCGCCTTGGACACTGTCGCGACTTTTTGCGCGCAAAACAAAACGCCCCAGACTCGATTTGAGTCTCGGGACGTCTGTTGATCAGCCCTCCCCCAAGTGCTGCTCGATTGCTAATGTATTCCTGACCCCAAGTCCGGTAAATGGCTCCTCGGTGCTAGATATGGCACGAACGGGTAGTATGGATAAGCGCATGAAAGTACGGGGCTTAGACTGCGGTTTTGGGCTTCGAGTGCCCGATTGACTCTTAAGGCCTGTTCATAGCGTTCTGCTCGCAACCATATTCGCTCTTCTCACTTTTCCAGCGACGTTCGCACAGGGCGGCTTCCGTCCCGACAAGATGGAGACCGTTCTTTACGGCGCCGCCTACTATCCCGAATACATGCCGTACGAGCGTCTCGACAAAGATGTCGAGCTGATGAAACAGGCCGGAATTTCGGTCGTGCGCATGGGCGAATCCAGTTGGGGTCTGTGGGAACCGGAAGACGGTCGCTTCGAATACGCTTGGATGGACCGCGTGGTCGAGCAGATGCACAAGGCTGGGATCAAAGTCATTATGGGCACGCCGACATATTCCATTCCGGCGTGGATGTACAAGAAGCACCCAGAAATCGTGATGACAAAACTCGATGGTCACACGATCACATATGGGATGCGGCAGAATGCCGATCTGCTGAATCCCACGTACCGGTTCTATTGCGAGCGCATCATTCGCAACCTCGCCGAGCATTACAAGGACAATCCGGCCGTCATTGGATGGCAGATCGACAATGAGACTCCGCCGGGCGGGGCCGCCAACAAAGACATCCAGGATGGATTTGTCGAGTATCTGCAACACAAGTTCAAGACGGTCGATGAACTCAACAAGAATTGGGGGCTGAATTACTGGGGCCAGCGCCTGAACGACTGGACGGAGATTCCTCCGCAGGCCGGAATTCTGAACCCAGGATGGAAGCTCGAGTGGACGCGCTACTCGCAATGGATCACGACCGACTTTCTGGCGTGGCAAGCAGGGCTTGTGAATCAGTACAAGCGTCCGGATCAATTCGTAACACAGGACTTCGCTGGACCGCCGCGGCCTGAGGTCAACGAGAACGATATCTCGAAGAGTCTCGACATTGTTGCTGCCAATCCTTATCACGGCACGCAGGACGAGTTCGACGGTGAGGGTTCATCGTACGAGGGCGATTACAGCCGCTCGTTGAAGCACACGAACTACCTCATTACGGAAACGAATGCGGACACGATCGGGTGGGATTCGAAGAATCAGTATCCGCCGTACGACGGCCAGTTGCGGCTCGACGTGTACACGCATCTGTCTTCAGGCGCGAACATGGTCGAATACTGGCACTGGCATTCGATTCAGTACGGACAGGAAACCTACTGGAAAGGCATCCTCGGTCACGATCTTGAGCCGGGCCGGCCATATCAGGAGATGAGCAAGACGGCCCACGAATTACGCCGCATCGGCCCGCAGATTGCCAATTTCAAACGCACCAGTCCGGTCGCCATCCTGTACAGCTCGGACTCGTACTGGGGCATCGAGTTCATGAAGTTCAGCGATCATGACAATTACCGGACGATCCTGAAGCAGATGTACCACGTGCTCTACAAGAGCAACGTTGGCATTGACTTCGTTTTTCCCGATAGCACGAATTTTTCGGACTACAAAGTGATCGTGGTGCCGCCGCTCTACGTAGCCAGCGACGCTCTGCTGAACAAGTTGGTCGATTATGTGCGGAATGGCGGCCATGTGGTGATGGCGTTCAAGAGTGGATTCACCAACGAATTCGATACTGTCCGGTGGACCACGATGCCCGGTCCGCTTCGCGAGGCTGCTGGATTCCACTACCAGGAGTTTTCCAATCTGCGCCAGCCTCTGGCGCTCAAGGGCGATCCCTTTCACGCGGGGGACGGCAACAAGGTCTCCGATTGGGCGGAGATGTTGACGGTGGATGCGGCCGAGCCTATCGCATTTTACGATCACCCGTTCTTCGGGAAGTATCCCGCGATTACGCGGCATTCTTTCGGAAAAGGAAGCCTGACATACGAGGGAACGGTGTTATCGGATGCGCTGCAGACGAAGGTGCTGTTGGATGTTCTGCAGCGGGCCGGCATTGCGGGGCCGGATCAGAACCTTCCAGCAAGCGTGCGTGCGAAGCACGGTACGAATCGCAACGGAAAGATGGTGCACTACTACCTGAATTATTCGAGCGATCCGCAGACGTTTACCTATTCCTATGGCGCCGGGACAGAGTTGCTGACGCAGTCGGCCGTGGCCCCATCGCAGAAGATCACCCTAAAGGCATGGGATCTGATTCTGATCGAGGAGAAATAAATCGGGTGTAAAAGGCAAAAGATGGTTGTGCTCAATTTCGGGTAGCTCAAGGTGTGTTCCTCTCCGCGTCCCGTGATCTAAGTACCATTGCACGGTGGCATCCGAATCTGCGTATTTGATAGCGTCAGGGTACTGTAGCTGGACGCAGGAGATCAGGACAGAGCGAACCGCAGATGCAGTCAGCAAGAAAGCTCTAACGAGCTACTGTGGAAAATGCGCAACAATCACGTGGCTCAGGAGACGAGACTGTCTGGCTCTGGCATATTTTCACCAACTGCTCAAAACGGAACAGACAGCGAACTCGCGTCGGTATTAAGTTCCTTGCACATTTACCGACCGGAATAGCCGTGGCGGGAACCGGTCCCGTGTCGGTCCCATGATGTAGATGGAGTTTTCGACCCAACTGATGTTCGCCGCCTTGGTGGCGTGGTGGTGCTTCGCACCCCAGAGATGCCCACTGCGCCAACTGGCTTTTGCAGTCACCACATAGATCCCGTTCCGGAAACAAAAAGCGCTCACACTAGGCTTAGAGAGTGGGACGCTTCCTCATGTGCGAGGGCATGTCGCTCGACGGTCCATTTCTTCGTTGGCAGCAAGTGCTCTGCGAAGAGGGAAAAATACTGGCAGTTTTCACAGGCTTTTTACATCATTGCTCTGATGGCGAGTCGTATGATTCATTCTCCTCCCCTGTACTTTCGTTGAGAAGTAATCCCCGGGTTTTGAATATAGAGTGGCCAGTGTCCAGCTGGCAGTTCGGCGATGGTTGCCGAAGCGACCCACGAAGGGGCAGTCATGAAGAATCTGTACGAAGTTCTACGCTCAAAAGAAGAGGAGGTTTGCCAGTTGCGCCGGGAGACAGAGGCGCTTCGATTCTTGATCGGGTTGTTCGACAGAGGGGACACCGCACACGCATCTCCGGCCAACCCGCCGAACGGATCAAGTGCCGTCTATCTTCTGACAAAGTCGGGGCGGCTGGAAGTAATCGTCCGAGACGCGCCGCGTCTCCGATTTTCCGGCGAGATGCGCATGCCAATGGAAATCGTGAGAATTGGGAACGAATTCCATATCTTCGTTCCAGTTCCACAGGCTAATCGCGTCTCTTCCGGACTACTGGAGGAAGGAGCCGCATGACGGTTCTTGTCGAGCGAGGACATTCCGAGTTCCCGTCAGGGTTTGATTGCAGCAAAGCGGATACGAGTGTAATCGGCTGTCCACCGCCCGTCCGCATCGCACAGAATGGGCTTAAGCAGGGCCGTAACTTCATCGAGAAAGCCGCAGCGTTCCTCACCCGGCAACGCGGCCGTGAACGGATTGGCAAATGTGTCCAGCCATCCCCGCATCCCGGTTGGCAGTGGGGTGGGGCGCGGAATCAGTTCTACAGTCCGCGGCACGAACCCGGCCCGCTCTAGCCGCAGTTCATAGTCTTCGGCTGTCGGGAAGTACCAGGGAATCCGCGAAACAGCGTCTTTCACGCCTCGGCGCTCCAACGTTGCCACTAACGCGACGGTGATCGCGCCCACGCACGCGTGGCCGCCCAACTCACCCACGAATCTTCCCCCGGCCCTCAGGGCGCGGAAGGCACCCGCAATCGGCGCGTCCGGATCATCCTTGATCCAGTGCAGCACGGCATTGGAAAAGACAGCATCGAATTCGCTCTCAAAACCCAGCGTTCGGGCATCCATTACCCTCGCATCAATGCCGCGCTGAAGAGCGGTTGCGATCATGTCCGGAGAACTGTCGATAGCCACCACTTGCGCACCCAGCGCAACCAGTTTTTCGGTCAATACTCCGTCGCCGCAACCCAGATCGAGAATGCGTTCCCCCGAACGGGGCTGAAGCAAATCCAGGACAGGTTGCCCGAGCGTGGGCACGAAATGAGCGTTTGCCGCGTAGGTAGTCGCACTCCAGTGCTGGGAGGATGTGGATGGGGCGGAAACAGCCACGAAGAAACTCCTTCTCTAATAGGGTATCCGATTTGTGGAGGTACAGAGCCGCAGCCGTTGAAATAATCCGCATTTCGAATCTGACACCCAATCGGATCGTTACACCAGCGATCCAAGTATAGAGATCACAAAAGGCACGGTTAGGTTCCTGGTAGAAGCGGAGCCACGTCGCAAGATGTGTTCATCAAAGCTGTCTTGAGCAGCCAAGCCATCGTGTGTTTGATGCCGTTCCGCGAGTCACAGTAGGCCACCGTGCACCGCAATGTTGTCGCCATTGCCGCCGCACCGGAGAACAATCTGGCTAAAAAACGCCGGAAACTCCAATTGGTGGACGCAAAAGCTGCTCAGAGAATCCTCGCAGAAGTGCGAGTCCACTACGATCTTGACAAGCTTTGCGAGTGATTTTTCGTTCATTTAAGGGCGACCCCAGATGACGTTATGCGCCCAGGAAGGGCCGCCGTCATTCATTCCTTTCATCGCGGGACCAGCAAGAAATGCCTCCAGCTTTGGTTCCGGGCAAAGATAGCGGGCTGTGCCATTCTAGCGATGTCATGCGCATTTTCTTACCCGAATGGCACTCATGCCGATAGGGCGTTTAGTGAGCCCACATCGAGCGAACGTTTTAAACGTCACTGGGGTCAGATCCAGCAGCTCTTGAACGGGATATAGGGTAAAATTTTCGAGACCGTACAAAGTAATCCCGGTTCCCCACCTATTATCTGATTGGTAAATTCCGTGGCATGAGGGTGTGCCATGCGATCTATCATTCAAACAATTTCACTTTTAGCTTTGGGCCTGTTTCTGACAACTCCTGCTTGGACGCAGCAAACAGATCAGCCCCCTGACCATTCAACGAAAAAGGACACGAAAGAGACAAAAGCTGCGAAGTTCGATACCCATAATCCCCAGACAGAATCCGAGATTGTTAAACGTCTCGACAACTCCGCAAGCGTTCTGGACGAGATCATGGGGACTCCGGACAAAGGTATTCCGACCAAGATCTTGGGCGATGCAAAGTGCATTATCGTCATCCCGTCGATGATTAACATCGCAGTGGGTTTCGGGGGAAGGCACGGAAAAGGCGTCGCTACCTGCCGTACAACCGATAGCAACGCGAATGGATGGAGTGCTCCGGCACCGATCACGGTCACCGGCGGAAGCTGGGGCTTGCAGCTAGGCGGGCAGGCCGTTGATTTGGTTATGCTAGTGATGAACCAAAAAGGCATGGAGCACCTGCTTTCCAGCAAGTTCAAGATTGGAGCAGAGGCGACCGGTGCTGCCGGTCCGGTGGGGCGAGAAGCAGCTGCGGACACGGATTGGAAGATGAAAGCTGAAATGCTGACATACTCCCGCGCGCGCGGACTGTTCGCTGGAGTCGATCTGAATGGAGCGGCTATCAGGCAAGACAAAGACGAAACGCACATTCTTTACGGCAAGATGCTGCCGTTTCAAACGATTCTCTCGGGCAAAACACCAGCACCGTCTGGCAGCCAAACTTTCTTGGCAGCGGTTCATAAATACGCGCGCGTGGCGGAGGAGAAAAAAGAAGGCGAGTGACTCACAAATCGTAGTCTTGGAGTCATGGGTCATAGGGTTGGGACTCTCCGCTGTTGCAGCCTCGCGTATGATTCCACATCCTTCATCCGGCGAATACAGCGGTTTCTGTAGCGCTGATTTTCCCAGTGGCTTCCAAAAAGTTCCGCTTGATCCCGAGTTCTGGCCCACTAATCGGTACAAGGGTTGCTCGATCTTGATGGCAAGACTCGTGCAACCCAGGATAGAAACCGGCTCGGAGGGCGAGAATGTTGGACTTGGGCTCACGATCGTGAGATTCAGTTCAAACTGTTCAGTCCCAGAAAGTCTGTGCGCGACAGGTTGGAACTCGTTCGAGCGTTCGACGTCGTCCTGCTGCATGAAATGATGGCTCTTTTGGCCAATGCGAATAGCCATTTCTCCTCGGCTGCCTGAAGCCGCGCATTTGAAGACGCTGGCAGGCCGCCAGAAGAACTCTGTGATTCCCCATGTGTTGAAACTGCTCACCCTCTGCGTCGGTGACATATGCGAGCATGGCTGAAGGTCAGAGAAGTCTTTTTGCCAGTTGGACGCGCTGCTGCATTGCAGTCGATGGATTCTGCCTTCCGCCATCCCACTAAGCGCATTACGGCATCTGCATTACGCACGAGGAGGGAATAGTATGAAAAAGCTGGCGATAGCAAATCTTCTCACATTATTGCTTCTATTTTCAGGAGCAGCATGGGCGCAGGGCAAACCGAAAGCTGAACGCATTACGAACGGTCCCGTGGTGACAGAAACAACAAGGGACTCAGCAGAGGTCTCGTGGTCCAGCGATTCTCCAGGCAGCAGCATTGTCAAATACGGTACTAGCCCGAATGCGTTGAACGAGACTGCAGAGAAACCTTGGGGCGGCAAGAGAGAACCGAACGGCGACTATAACCACACAGTGTGGGTTAAGAATCTGAAACCCAACACTACCTATTTTTATAAAGTTGAAACGGGGCAGGGCCTTGGAACCGGCACAGAGGCCGAGAGCCATACGGGACAGTTTCACACCAAATAGTCGCGCGCTGACCAGTTGGATCATTGCGCTTGGGCGCTAGACGTGTCTTGAGCGGGCTGCAAACTTCACTAGCTTGTTCCGCATATACTCCGATATCTTTGACGCGGCGCCCTGCTGGGCCGAGGAAAATCAGCCGCCGACGACAGGAGATAGACTGCCGGTTTCTCTATATCCACGATCTTTGCCCCTTTCATAGGGCATCCTACCGAGCAGACGACCAATGTTGAACGACGAACGACACCCGCAGGCGAGGCAGTAATCGTGAGGGCTGTCGCTCAGAAGTCGCACTCAACGCACAGTAACGAGTTCCAGATAGCCGCGGTATGTGCCGATCAGCGAATGAATGGCGGGCTGTTGATGGTTCGCTGCTCGGACAAAACGAGAGGGCAGGCTGTTCCCTTCACGGCTAGCGAAAGGCGGGCACCTGACCACTGTTGCAAAACAGTTCAGGGACGCGCGCAGTGAAGCCGGACTGCCCAGGGCCCTAGTTGCTCTATTGCTCTATTGCGCACGTCATACCTTTGGTACGGCGGCATGAACGTCATGGGCCACACGGATGCGCGGACGGCAATGCGATACCAGCATCCGATTGTTGGATTCGGTTCGCGAAGCCATCGATCAAAGGGATCTACGTCACAAACCACGTCACAACGAATTGAGGATCCAGTGAAAAAGGTGGTAAGTGATGAAAGGCTGGAGCCGACGAGCGGACTTGAACCGCTGACCTGCCGATTACGAATCGGCTGCTCTACCAACTGAGCTACGTCGGCTTTCGGTTTACTTTGTTCAGTTTACCAGACCGGTGGACTCTGGCTGCTGTCTGACGACGAATCTTAAGAGGCTCGGCATCCAAGGAAAGATAAGAAATCCTCGAAAGGGAAATTAGCCTTCTGTCTGCGGTGACGATCCGAGAACCTCATCGAGGTGGATACGCTCAGGAATCTTGCCCATCGTCAGGCTCGGCGGGAATGTGACCCGCTAATGAAGCGCCGACGAACCGCTTGCCCTGACGAACCGCCTCCACAGCCGCTAATAACTCGATCCCGGCGTTGATCTTCGCTACGTAGCCCAGTGCGCCTAAGTGAAAGGCTTCTTCCACCACATCGGCAGATGATTCTTGGCTCACGAACAGTATTTTGGATTTGGGGGAGAGCTTGCGGATTCGTCGAGCCGCTTCAATTCCATTCAGCGATGGCAGCCCGACGTCGAGCACGATTAAGTCTGGTTGGTGTTCCTCGGCTCTCAGAACGGCTTCTAATCCATCCGACGCTTCGCATATTACTCGCAAGGTAGGGTTTTCCGCGAGTTTCGAGCAAACGAACCGGCAGAAGGGTTCGTAATCCTCTACCACGAGAATCCGAACCGGAGAATTGGTTCGGTCGTCAATGCAAGAGACCGTAGTCATTCCCTTGTCCGTTCCTCTTGTCCGTTTTCATATCGACTATACTCTCTCGACTCCCATTTGGAGCTAATGCAAAGTGGTAGTGCTAGCCGATGATTCTTCCGGGTGACCTTTGCGCGGTATCGTACACTTGAATGAGCGCTATCCGGCCGCCGCAACCAAGAAAGGTCAAATGAGCTGTGGCAAGCCCGTATACGAAAGCTGAGTCTCCGCAGAAGGAATGGGCTAAATCGATTCGTGTGTTGCGCCAGCGACTCCATCTTGGGCGCAGGCTGCGCTATTCGGCCATGGCTGTTTCCCGTTGGGAACGCGGAGAGTTGGAGCCTACAAATCGTGCCGACATCGAACCTGGCACCTCGCTGACGACCCAGATTTCTGTTTTTTTGGGAACGAGGCGGACTCCATAATGAGAATCTGATTCGAGTCATGCCTGTGCTGCGGCAGTGGCTTAAGAGGAGCAGATTTGCTGATTTTGAGATCGTCATCGCAGGCAGCGGACCCTAAAAAGACAAAGACCCTAAACTCCAAGTCGTCGCAATTCCACTCCTGAAAGTCATTGCGGCCACGTAAGGAGAAAAGGACGACGATTCGTCCAGTGTTCTTTCGGGTGCCGTGGAGAACATGATTGCGGCTCCGAAAAACTGGTGCCCTAATCCTGCTTCAACCAGTTGCCTGCGCGTTCGCGGCCATTCCATGAGCCCACGATCCCGGACGGTTACATTGTCGCCGTCGATTCTTCGCAACACTATCACACGGCATTGGATGGCAAAATCGTCATTGCGTGGCACAAGAATCGCGGTTTAACTCTTTCCCGATTCAAAAGCTACGATCACACCGAGGTTGTGGAACCAGAAAATCACGCTTGCGAATCAATAAGGATCACAGCCAACGATCGATGGAAAATTGTCGCCAAGGTGCTTTGGTGGATTGGGAAAGCTCCTTAAAGCTGAGTGGCCGTTGAATCGCCCTCTTCCGTGAATCACTACGAATACTGTTAGGTTTTTCACTCCTTCCCTCGTAAATCCTGCCCTTCCGGGCGTTCTGGACGCTCATGCTGCGTAATAGCAACCGCTCCCGTTTGACCGTCGCGCCTTCGCCGTGGATGATTGAGACGGATGGATACTGAACGGACCATTGCCGACGTCGAGCAGTTGGAGCGCATTTTTGCGGCGCCGGACACCAGACCCCTGACTTCTAAGTGACATTTCAGCAGCCAATCGAAGACATGACCTGATGCTCGCGCACGGCCCGTGGTTTCGGCTTTGGCAGCGGTATGGCATCTGTTGCCGAACCAATCATTCAACTCGGAGAAAGAGAGAGCTGGTTAGCATCTCGGTTATAGAGAGGGGGGCAATGCAGAGAAAACTCAGTCTTAAAAATAGCGGACATCACGCCTATGGTGTCGTGGACTTCCAAACCTGCATGGACCAAACGACGCCATCACGCAGCAGCACTTTCACTGTGTTCATTTCCGTATATGACTGGTTGGGGATGCTGTGCCGGGTAAATTGTTACTCACTCATGTCCGCAATTCCGCCTCGAACTTAAATCGATTCACGGCAATTCGCAGAATGATATCCGAAACGAAAAGGCCACCCGGCAACTGGGCGGCCTTTTCTTCAAGGGAGAATAGTTCCAACGGAGGCTTAGATTCCGTCAAAACTTTCTGCCGAAATCTTATGAGCCGAAAAACAGGGGTGTC
>QIAL01000358.1 GCA_003225535.1 Acidobacteriota bacterium
CCATCGACGTTGGCAGGTCGAGATCGGCGCCTTTCAGAATTGGACGTTCGCGGAGCTCGCTGAAGTCTGCGCCGAAGTTAATACCGCTGCCGCCCTCTCGCTTGTTGCTGCTAGCCATTTCAGAATCTCCTCCCTCAGAGATGTGTATTCGACTGCCCCTTTACTTTCCGGTGCGAGTTCAAAAACGGTGAGCCCGGCATCACCTGTCCGCCGAATGTCCTCACGATGAACAACCTCGCTCTCCAAAACGCGAATTGGCAATCCGACGAGGTTGAGCACTAGTTGAGACCGGGCGCCCTTTGCAGAGTTCGTACGGGCGTCGCGATTGTTAATAAACGCAAGAATGTCGAGGTCAGGTTTTGTATTTTCGCGAATGGCCAGGAGCCACTGGAGGAAGCCGATGAGTGCTCGCAAGTCGTGCCCTGACGGCATCACCGGTATCAAAACGGCGTTCGACACCAATACCGCATTGCGCAGCACTTCCCCGTCTTTCTCTCCCGGATCGCGTGGTGGACAATCAATGAGTACGACATCGTAGGGATCCACCGCCAACGCAGCTGTCAGAAAGTTCCGAACATTCGTGGACTGCAATCCCAAGACTTCATACGAACAGCCGGAACTTTCCCCAGTTCTCCTCCAGGAGAAAGCACTCGCTTGACTGCCGTCGGCATCAACCATCAAGGTGCGATAGCCTCGTGCCACGAATGCTCCGGCTAGATTTGTGGTCGTGGTGGTCTTTCCACTCCCGCCCTTCTTGTTTGCAACCGCTATGATCGTCGCCATACGTGCACCATACCGTCCTCCCCGTTGTGGATTGGAGTAACTATTATGGTTCCGTGGTCTGGCGCGCTCGACCGCCGCTTGACGGGCAGACCTTATCGCAATCAGCAGCTATAGCGTCGCGTAGTGTGTATCTGTAAGACATAGTGTCATACAGACCGTCTGACAGACAGACATGCTGACCGATCTTCTGATCGGTAGCTCAGCCCGCTAACTGGCGGCTTGGATATGTCAAGCGCGTGTCACCTATGCCGCGCTCGCGCGATCCGGATCTGCTTAGCAGTACTCCGGTATCCCCGTAGAGGTGGAGATCTAACAGCCGCCCTTCCCCTCGGCCTGTGAATGCCGACTCGAGGCGCACGCTCGCGCGACCGAGCTGTTGTGCGTCCCGCAGCACTGTATCCCTGCCGTGGCCTGCCAGACTAGTGCGGCCTTAGCAAGAGCGTTGGAGGTTCACCCGACAGATCTCGCTCACGGTCACGCGACGCTGGATCGAGCACTCATGAGGCGTGACAGCTCGGCAACCAGGCTGATGGCTCCCATAGTAATAGCTGATAAGTATCCGGATTGAGGGCCGACGGAGACTTAAAGTACGGTTAAACCTTAAAGTAGATGGGGGTGCGCGACAACAAGGCAGTCCCTCATAGCTAACAGCCATTTCCTCAGCAACATACAGCGACTTCTTAAACAACCCAGAGGCGCGCAACTCTACATATAGTAGTTACTCTATAGTTAATACACCAAGGCCATTTACTATATAGTTAATACTGATTACTCGACTTTTCCGGTTCCTGGCCGACCACTATATGTTGTGGTCCGTAAACGCGGCAGTTTTCTTCGAGGAGTGCTTCCACAAGAGTGAAGCGACGCTTTCAGAGCTCCCGTGTGTTGCGATTCGGCCATGTGTGGATTTAATCAGGAGACACTTGAATGAGGATGAAGTGACACGTGAAGGAGACGCGATCTTGAGGTATCACTTTAGGGTTTGACGTGAGTTCGGCTGCGCATAAGCCTCCCTCTCTGCCGTTTATCGTTGTTATTGTTATGTTATTGGGCGGCGCGCGCCTGGAATCCTCAGAAGAAAACGGTCCCCGGCGGGCAGAGCACCGGGAGTCTTACCCGCATCTCACGAAAGAATTCGATATTCGGTTTTGACCAACCCACTAGCGTAGTGCCAAGTCTGAACGTGCTCCAGCCGGACATCCTTAGGCAACGACCCAAACAGTGGAATGCCTTCACCGATCAGAACCGGCACGCGCGTGATAATCAGCCGCTGTATCATGCCCTCGCGCAGAAACCGCTGAACCGTGACTCCACCATCGACATACATATGGCGAATGCCCCGACCTTCAAGTTTCGAAACGATTTCGCGCGGAGCTCCCTGCATCTGCTCAACCCGTCCGGCAGGAACCTTCGATAAATCCAATTTTTGAGTACTCAAAACGATGACTCGCTTGTCCCCGTAAGGCCACTCCGGAAGCGGCAGTACGACCTCAAACGTCTTCCGCCCGATGACCAACGCATCGACGCTCGCGAAGAATTCGTTGTAGCCGTGTGGTTCACCGCCGCCTTCGGGAAGGAAGTCGAAGGAGCCGTTCAGTCGGGCGATAAAGCCGTCGACGCTGGTACCGATGAAGACCGAAGCGATCATAGTTGGGCATGATCGTAGGTTTCGCAGCTCTCGTCAATTCTGGAAACCGTGCGTCAAAGTCCACGCTGGTAGCGGACTTCGTTGACCTCTATGCCTTTCCAACCCGAGTCGGTTCGGCGGCAGCCGTCTGCCACCCACCGATCGATTCGGTAAAAGCGCTCCGCCCGCGCATTGCCCACCAAGACCCACAGCAGAGCCTTTCGATGTCCCAGCGCGAGAAGGTGGGCACGCGCGGCTGCGATCAGCGCCGCCCCAATACCTTGGCCCCACTTATCCGGATCCACATAGAGCGCGCACAACTCTCCGTGATCCGGAAGATCCGCGTCGCGCGACGGCATGGTTGTGGCAAATCCAAGGATCACCCCTTCTTCAGCCGCCACGATCGTCCGCGGCTTTAAGGGATCGAGATTCGTGAAATCGTAGCTTTTTGCCCGATCTTCAGGCCGGAGTTGACTGAGGTAGTCGTCAGGAAGGAGCGTGCGGTAGGCCACCTGCCATGAGCGCACGTGCACGCGTGCGACTGCCATGGCATCGTCTGGTTGGGCCAGCCGCAGTTGCATGTCAAAGTATGGCACGAACCCGAATAGGGCAGCCGATCATGGCGCGCCTGAGGCGCTACACTCCATTTGGTCGCTGGCGGATCAGCGACAGGAATTCGCTGCGCGTCTCTTCCTCATTCCGGAAGCACCCCAGCATCGAACTGGTCACCGCCGCCGAGTGCTGCTTCTCGACGCCGCGCATCATCATGCAGAGATGCCGGGCCTCGATCACCACGCCCACTCCCTGCGGTTCGATCACCTTCTGAATCGTCTCCGCGATCTGCGTGGTCAGGCGCTCCTGAATCTGCAGACGCCGCGAAAATAGTTCGACGAGGCGCGGAATCTTGCTCAGCCCGATCACTCGCCCCTTCGGAATATACGCCACATGCACCTTCCCGAAAAACGGCAGCATGTGATGCTCGCACAGGCTGAACATCTCGATGTCTTTGACGATGACCATCTCATCGTAGGTGACCGTGAAAAGCGCGCCTTTCATGAGGGCTTCAGGATCTTCCTGGTAGCCCTTGGTCAGAAACTTCATCGCCTTGTGCACACGCTCAGGCGTGGCCGCGAGGCCTTCGCGCGCCGGGTCTTCCCCCAGGCGCACCAGAATCTCGCGCATGAGTTCTTCGTAACTGGCGCTGGTTAGAGTAGGTGTCTCTTTCGACTTTTCGGCTGGGATAGTCTTCATCAGGTTCTAGCCTTTACCGCGGCGCTCCGTTATTGCCCGTATATTCGAACGAGTTCATCATCGTCTCTTCCAGTCTGACTCGTTCCAGATGAGCAGGACGGAAGGTCCGCTGCAATATTTCGAATATCTCTATACATAGATTTTCCGTAGTAGGAACGGTTACAACAAATTCTTTCCTGGTATTCAAATTTTCCAGGTGGTATCGCGCGAGCACTTCCCTTTCCACGCACTCGTCAAGATCGACCAGATTGCAGACCATCCCGGTAGTCGCGTCAACGGGCCCGCTCACAGTGACTTCCAGCGCGTAGTTATGGCCATGCCCGTGCGGATTATTGCACTTTCCGTACGTCGTGAGGTTCTCCTCCGCCGACATTTCAGCGCTGTGCAGCCGGTGCGATGCGGAAAAGAGATAGCGGCGGGTGAGGTGAGCTTTCATGAGAAATACCAGAAGGGAAACGGCGAGATCATGACCTTCATGAACGTCCAGACAGGAATGGTCAGACCGAACGTGTGTTGTAGCGAGTACGTGGCGGCCGCTGACAGAGGAAACGCCAATCCGATGTAAAGCGGAATCGTAGCCGCGAAAAAGTTCCGGAACCACAAGAACCTTTCAATCCGCACCGTGAAAAGTCGGATGACGGCAAATACAAGAACGTAAGGAAAACACAACGGGATGAGAAACCAGCAGGGGCCCCCGTGCCCGGAATAGGTGAAATTCAGTCCCGGAACGATGGCCAGCGCAAACATGGTCAGCGGAAAGCCGTACACGCGCCTCACTTCTTGCCACAAGTCAGGAATCTTGACATCCGTTTCCGCTGCCTTTCCAGTTGCGAGGCTGTCTTGTCCTACTGTCATTCTTCTCCGTAGAAATCCACGAACAAATCCGGCGTCTCGTACACGCGCACGCGATGCAGTTGCGCCCGCTCCAACTTCGGCCGCAGTCGCTGCCACACGGCAATCGCAATGTTCTCCGTTGTCGGAATCTTCGTCACGAACTCCGGCACTTCCTTATTCAAGAACCGGTGGTCCATGGCATCGAGCACTTCGCGGTGCATGATCTCTTTCAGTTGCTTCAAATCCACCACGAACCCTGAGCGCGGATCGACCTCGCCCTTCACCGTGACTTCCAGAGTGTAATTGTGCCCGTGCCCGTTCGGGTTGTTGCACTTTCCGAAGATGCGCCGGTTTTCTTCCGGACTGAATTCGGGGCTGTGGTAGTAATGCGAGGCGGAAAACTCGGCTTTGCGGGTGAGATAGACCATAAGTCGTTCTGCGAACTCAACGTTCGGGCCGCGAATGCACGCGTACCAGTCGATTCGACGATTCTCCTATTGGACGATCACTGTCCGCATTAGGGTTCAGGGCTCAATTCCCTGGGAGGCTCCACGCGATACGCATCGATGGATTGCCACTTCAAAGAATTCACCGTCTCCTGCTCAGGACAGAACGTCTTGTTCGGCTCGAACACGATGACCTTGAAAACGTACCGCTTACGGTGTGGAGTATCGTATGCGAGTTCAAAAGCAATACCCTTCTTCTTGTCAATCCAGAACACGGGCGGACGCGATCCCAGCGCCGGTGAAGGTGCCGTCAATAGCACCCACGCGCGCAGTTCCTTGTACGATTTCTCAACTTTCTCCGGGGGATCGAACGTAGTGATGTCTTCCGCAGTATGAAACCGTGTAGTCGAAGACTCGATCTGAAACACCTTCCCCTTCTTCAGCCGAATGAAAACCTCGCCATGGCCTACAGGATTGTTTGAGTCCGTCCAATCAATGGTCGACCCACAAGCGTCGTCCCACTCCTGATCGATATCCTTCTTCGGAAACAGTTCCTGCGCGTGCTCGAGAGAGTCCCCGAGTTTCAGCGGCCCCATGCTATGCCCGGGCTCGATCATGGTGTTGCTGAATCGCGGCTCCTCCGCGATTTGAGCGTGTAGTCGGAGATGGCCAGACGTGATGCCGAACAGGATTGCCAAAATCGAGACGAGAGGCTTCATGAGAGTCTTATGGCTTTGGTTCCGTACTGCGTTACTGGTCTTGTCGTCCATGCTTCTGTAAGTGCGGCCTTTCCAGGCGACGGTTCCCTTCCCGTGCATTCTCTTCGAGCGCAGAAGCAGGTAGGCGAACATCGGCATGCCGAACAATGATGCCAGGATACTCATGCCTGTCGTAAAGTTCGCGCGGCTCGTCCTCATCACCAGATAAACAGGGCTGCTGACAAACACCATCCACCACGGACTTGTCAAAACACCGGTTAGATATAGTGAGATTGCTGTCCAGGGAATGATCCAGAGAAGGAGCAGTTTCGCCGCCAGCCAGCCCGGCTTCGGAAACAGCAGGGCCAAGTTCTTCGTCCATCCTTCGCGAAGCTGCCCAAAATTCCGGTACATGCGCGTACGAACCGCATCGGCAGCATAACGAAAACGTATCTTCCGTTCCGAGGCCTTCACCCGCCGCGCCAGCGCTACATCCTCAAGGATGTCTCCCGCCACCGCCCCGTGCCCGCCGACCGCATCGTACGTTTCCCGCCGGATCAATATGAACTGGCCATTGGCAGCCGCAATCGGCGATGCCGGATCACTCACCTTCGCCGGCGGAAACTGCCGCGCTAGTTCGGCAAATACAACTGGCAAGATCGCCATCTCCCAGAACGTGACCGCAATCTGCTCCGGCGAATACGAGAGCATCTCGGCGCCGTGCTCCTTGGCCTCCGCTAGCGCCCGTGCGAGTGAGCCCCGCAAATGAACGGTATCCGCATCAGTGAATAGCAGCCATTCGCCCCAAGCCTCCCGCGCACCACAAGCGACGGCGTTGTTCTTCCCCGTCCACCCCTGTGGAAGGGCTCCTGCCTCGATCACGCGCACTCCGGGGAATGACGACGCGATCTCCCCTGTGCGGTCCGTCGAATGATCATTGACCACGATGATTTCGAACTCCACACCCGCTTGCGACACCAGCGATTCCAGGCACGCCCCGAGGCTCGCTTCCTCGTTGCGCGCAGGGATGATCACCGAAACCTCAGGCTTTCCATTTGTTTCCGTTACCGGCATAGTCGATCGTGGTCGCAATCCAGCAGTGCGCGAACTCAACGCAGGAAATAGAGCCTTGCCCTCCCACCGCGCGGGAATCCTTTATTATATCCGGGTGCGACCTTTCTCCTGCTCCACGCGTCTCTCGCTGGTCTTGATTCTTCTGGCCGCACTGCCCGCCTGTTACAGCGGATCACGGCCGCTACGCATCGGCTCCACAGCTCCCGAATTCACGGTCCAGGACTCCGGTCGCTCCGTAAAACTCAGCGACTTTCGCGGACAAGTCGTCGTGCTGAACTTCTGGGCCACCTGGTGTCCGCCCTGCGTGGAAGAGATGCCCTCGCTGGTAGAAATGCAGCGGCGGATGAAGGCAAAAGGCATCACGGTGCTCGCGGTCAGCGTCGACGTCGACCAGGGTGCTTACCTGCAGTTCCTCAAAGAGCACAACGTCAATCTGCTGACTGTGCGCGACCCCGGCCAGAAGAGCAACGCCCTCTACGGTACTTTCAGATTTCCCGAGACCTACGTCATCGACCGCAACGGCGTGATGCGGCGGAAATTCGTTGGCGGAGTCGATTGGACTGCGCCCGACATCACCGAGTTTCTCGGTAGGATGTAGCCGGCTACGCTCAATCTCGCTTTGCACAACAGGTTGCAATTAGGGTTGACCAATAACTCCCTGCTCCGTCTGTATTGATTGAATCAGACCTTGCTCAATATCTTGCGCCGTCCGTTCCAGCAGACTTTCTAAGCGGAAAGGAACTTTCCATGTCAGCCATTCCCGCAAGGCTCATCAAGCAACAGGTAGGCCTTTCGCTCATCCTCGTTGGGTTTCTAGGCGTCGGCATATCGGCCAAGGATTCCGCGAAGCCCGCCCAGCCTTCCGCACACCTGCAACGGGTCGAAGAGATCGCCGTCGAACTGCCCGGCGCGCCTGGGGAAGAGCCACTGCACCTAAGCCTGCCTGAACTCATGAAGACCTTCAACGTGCCTGGCCTAAGCATCGCCGTCATCGAAAACTACAAGATTGTCGATGTGAAGGCCTACGGAGTCATCGCGCCCGGCTCGTCCACTCCAGTGACCACGAAGACGCTGTTCCAGGCAGGATCCATCAGCAAACCCGTGGCAGCGACCGGCGCTCTGTCCCTCGTCGAGCAAGGCAAGTTATCTCTCGACGAGAACGTGAACAACAAGCTCACCACCTGGAAAGTTCCTGAAAACGAGTTCACGCAAACCGAGAAGGTCACCCTGCGCCGACTCATGTCACATACCGCGGGGCTCACGGTACACGGATTCCCCGGCTACGATGTCGACGCTCCAGTGCCTTCGATCGTACAGGTCCTGAACGGTGAGAAGCCGGCTAACACCGATCCGATTCGCGTCGACATTGTTCCCGGAACCAAGTCGCGCTACTCCGGCGGCGGAGTCACCATCGAGCAACTGATGATGATGGATGTAACCGGCAAGAAGTTCCCTGACCTGATGCGCGCTCTCGTGCTCGACAAAATCGGGATGACCGACAGCAGCTATGAGCAGCCATTGCCTCCGGCGCGCGCTGCCATGACGGCCGGCGGCGCCTATGGTGATGGAAAAGCGGTACACGGAAAGTGGCATGTCTATCCCGAGATGGCTGCGGCAGGATTGTGGACGACGCCCACCGACCTCGCCAAGTTCGCCATTGAGATCGCGCTATCCAAACAAGGCAAAGCAAACCACATCCTGTCTCAGAAGATGACCCAGGAAATGCTCACTCCCGTCAAAGATAACGTTGGCCTCGGCCTCTTCATGGAGAAGGACACTCCGGGCCAGTTCGGGCATGACGGCGCCGATGAAGGCTTCCAAGCCCTGCTGACCATGAATGCCGACACGGGCAATGGCATCGCTCTGATGGCAGACTCTGACAACGGCATCTCGGTCATGAATTATGTTCTGCGCCGAGTAGCCAAAGAATATGCCTGGAATTACAAAATGGAGCCGGATTTCGCCGGCGACTTGTTCCTGCTCGCTAAGCTCAAGGGAACAGAGAAGGCCTTGTCCCAATACGACGCGCTGAAACAGTCCAAGGACGGAGCGTCGCCCATCCACGAGGCTATTCTCAACAGTCTGGGTTACCGACTGCTCTATGGCGGAAAGGAGCAAGATGCCGTCGAGGTCTTCGAGAAGAATGTGCGCGAGTATCCGCAGTCGTCGAACGTGTATGACAGCCTCGGCGAAGCCTACATGAAGGTAGGCAAAAAGGATCTCGCGATCCAGAACTACGAAAAGTCGCTCCAGATGAATCCCAAGAACAACAACGCAGTCGAGCAACTAAAGAAATTGAAGGGTGAGGCGATGAATCCGAAGGTCGTTGATCAAGATGGGTTCACGGTGATCGGCATTACGGCGCGGACAACCAATGCGAAAGAAATGACGCCGGACGGCGCAATTGGCAAGCAGTGGACGCGAATCTTCCAGGAAGGCGTGCTTGGCAAGATTCCGAACAAAGCCGATGCCTCCATCGTTGCGGTCTATACCGATTACGCGAGCGATCACAATGGGGAATACACATACCTGCTCGGAGCGCGCGTGACTTCGGATGCGCAAGTTCCGGAGGGCATGGTGGCGAAGAAAATTCCCGGCGGAAAGTTCGCGGTTTTCACTTCCGACAAAGGCCCGGCACCGCAAGTCGTGCCCACCACCTGGATGAAGATCAATTCCCTGCCTCAAAATGCGGTCGGCGGAGATCGCCGCTATCGCGCCGACTATGAGATCTACGACGAACGCGCCCGCGATCCGCAAAATCTGCAAGTGGATGTCTACGTCGGCATCAGATAGCGCTAACATTGCGCGCGGCCATTGGTTTGTGTAGGGGCGGACGCCTTCGTCCGCCCCGCGACCCCTGAACGCAGTGAAGGGGAGCGTGCAACCACCACAACTGACCCGTTATCCCGTGGTCACCAGTACGCTCCGGTAGCTAGGCTCCGGCGTCCCCGAGAACTTTCCCTTATAATAGAAAGATTCACTAGTCCCTCTGGACGCCTCTGAGCGCGTGCCCTCTGGCTCCAGCGTGGTTTCGGCCCAGATTCGATGTCCTTTAATCCGACGCAGACAGATAGCATCGTTGTTCGCGGCGCCCGCGTCCACAACCTCAAGAATGTCGATATTGAGGTTCCCCATAACACCCTGACGGTGGTCACAGGAGTGTCGGGATCGGGCAAGTCGTCGCTCGCCTTCGACACCATATACGCCGAGGGCCAGCGCCGCTACGTCGAGTCGCTCTCCGCCTACGCGCGCCAATTCCTGGAACGCATTGAAAAGCCCGACGCCGACTCGATTGACGGCATCGCCCCTGCGGTCGCGATCCGCCAGAAGAACACCACGAGGAATCCCCGCTCCACCGTTCCCACCGCCACCGAGATCTACGACTATCTGCGCCTCTTGTTTGCCCGCGTCGGCCGCACCTACTGCATCAACTGCGGACGCGAGGTCAAGAAGGACACGGTAGATGAGGTCGCCGACGCAATCCAGGCATTAGAGCCCGGCACCAGATTGCAGGTGGTCTTTCCACTGCAGCGGCCCGGAATGACAACTCCGCAGCCTGCCGAAAAAGCGGCGCGTCCGGCGAAATCGAAGAAATCCGCAGCCAAAGCCAACGAACCGCTTTCCGACGCCCTGAAGACTCGCCTCTTCGATTTACGCAAGGCTGGATTCAATCGCCTGGTTCAGGGTGGGCAGATCTTTGAGTTCTCAACCC
>QIAL01000721.1 GCA_003225535.1 Acidobacteriota bacterium
TGCGCGGAACTCGTGCTCGACCCGCTGGTAGCGGTCCGCCACCGCGTCATATTCCGGACTCGTGTGATCGAGTTCCGCCATGCTGTGCGTCAGCGTCTCGAGCTCCTGCTCCATGGCGCGCACATCGTCGAATACCGACATGCACTCGGCGAATACCGTTCGGCCTGAAAGCGTCAATCCGTCTTGTGGGAGGTATCCGGCGGAAGTCCCTTTGGCAATGATCAAGGAGCCGTAGTCGAACGTATCCATGCCCGCCAAGACTTTCATGAGCGTGGATTTGCCGGTGCCATTACCGCCGACCAGGCCGATGTGGTCGTGGTTGGTGATCAGCCAGTCGACGTTTTCGAAAAGTAATTTGTGGCCGAAGCGTTTTCCGGCGCCGGAGAGCTGAATCATGGGACTGGAATTATCGTAGCAGGGGTCAGTGGTCAGTGAGAGGTTTCAGCGCAATCGCGACGATGACTCCAACGGACAATGGCTTCTGAGTAGCCGACAATCCTCCACACTCGCAAGCGATCCTGGCTTTTGGCGAGAGGTTGCCCCCCCTCAAGCGGCTGCTTGCGCTCCCGGGCGGATATTGTGATTTACCCGGAAGAAATTTGTAGGATCGTATTTCTTCTTGATGCTGGCCAGTCGGGCCAAATTCGGGCCGAACGCTGTCTTGATGACGTCGTCTGCTTCAACATCGAGCGCAGAAAGCAGATGTGCGTTTTGCGAGAAAGGCCGCAAGATTTCCTCGCCGGATCGGGCCCACTCGCGGTGTGTGTTCGTCTCTTCCGGATCCGTCCACTGAGCAATAAACAAGATGTCCCATGGCAGATTGCGGTGCGGGAATGCAGTGGCTTCATTTGGAACTCGTCCTGCGGCTCCGCCATAACATTCGACAGCCACAAGGGAGAGCGGGGACTGCATCCGATTGGCATGCTCGACTATTGCAGCGATGGCATCGTCTGGCAATTCCCGTTGCAACGTAGACTTCCAATAATTGTGATTCCCATCGGGGAAAGATGGGCCAAGCAGAGACTGCATCGCGGGAAAGGGCATTGCCTGGATAGCCAGTAGCAGGGGATCACGCCGACCAGCGGCGAGCCGTCGGGACCGTGAAGGAGAGCAGCGTAGGCCGTAAGCTCGTCCGGAGCAGAGGCCATGTAATCACGGAAGTGGCGGATGACGTCAACTGCCACTGCCCGTGGGTAGAGGAGTAGGCCGCCCAAGATTGTCGTAACGGGGTGGGCCTGGAACTCGAAACTGGTCACAACGCCGAAATTCCCGCCGCCACCGCGGAGTGCCCAGAGCAGATCGTCGTTTTCGATAGCGCTGGCTGTGAGTACGTGTCCGTCAGCAGTCACCACTTGCGCCGATAGCAGATTGTCGATGGTCATTCCATGCTTACGAATCAACCAGCCAACCCCGCCTCCGAGGGTCAGGCCACCAATGCCGGTTTTGGGCACGATGCCGCACGGGACGGCAAGCCCGAAGACGTGGGTTTCTCGATCGATGTCGCCCAGAGTCGCGCCGCCTTGAACACGAACCCTCCGGCGCGCCGCATCGACGAAAACGGAATTCATTCGTGAGAGATCGATCACCAGCCCATCGTCACAAAGCGCGCGGCCGCCCACGTTGTGTCCACCGCCGCGAATCGCCGTCAGCAGATTGTTCTCGCGTCCGAAATTGACGGCCGCAACCACGTCGGCGACGCCGGAGCACCGAACGATCACCTTTGGAAGCTTGTTAATGCTTGCGTTCCAGATCTGGCGAGCCTCGTTGTATCCGGCATCTGATGGCTCGAAAACCTGACCGTGAAACGCGGATCGGAAGGATTTGAGATCGATCTCAGACATGGTGGGACGAATTGTACCCGATGTCCGGCACCAACAATTGGCCGACTCTAATTACGGCCAGATGGCGTTGGCAAGAGGATCTTTCGCACTTAGGGGACGCACCGTGCGCGCTCCGGGATACGCTCCCCAGAGTTCGCTATGGAACTGTATACGTTCAAGCGCACGGTCGATCACGGCTTCCAGTTCGTGGAAGTACTTCACCTCGCGCCCCTTGGCGAGACGGCGTTTCGCTTCTTCGGGGTTGAACCACGTCGGGCGCCGGTTCCCCTCGTCAGGCTTGCGCATCTGGTGCACTTCCATCAGGAATGCTTTGACCACGAATTCCTGCACGCCTCCGGCCTGCCAGAAGACGCCCTTCGAGTGAATGTAGAGATGAAAGTGGCGAGGTTCAATGGTGCCAAGCGCGCCGGCTTCTTCCGCCGCTTCACGCTCTGCGGCCTGACTGTGAGAGAGCCGGGGATCGGTTGATCCCTTGGGAAACGTCCACTTGGTCCCGCCGTTCGTGTTGACCAGCAGAAACTCGATCGCAGTGCCTCGGCGTCGATAGCAGACTGCGGCTACCTGCAGCGGCAACGACTTCGCAATCCGGGCTGATCCCATGGGCCTCTCCTGAATACAGGTTACATGCAAGATATTTCAAGAATGTTAATGTGCAACAAGAATTGTGCAGTCAGGAGGGTTACGAAAGGGTTACGTGGCTAGAGCCCTCTACCGTAGACAGGGATGGCCGCACCTGTTACATCCTTTCCGCCGTCGCCGGCGAGCCAAACGATCAGGTTCGCGATCGACGCCGGCTGCACCCACTGCGATGTGTCGCCGCCGGGCATGTCTTTACGATTGGCGGGAGTGTCAATCGTTCCGGGAAGAATCACGTTGGCAGTGATGCCGAGGTCTTTGTTCTCAATCGCGACGGTGCGGATCAGCGACACCAGAGCGGCTTTCGACGCGCTGTAGGCCCCAACGCTAGGGCCAGGATTCTCCGCAGCACGGCTGCCGATCGCGATGATCCGCCCCGAACCGGCCTGGCGCATCGGCGGCAGCACGGCCCGCAATATGTGAAATGCGCTGGTCAAGTTCATGGCGAGCATACGCTGGAAGGTGGCGTCGTCGGTATCGGCCACCGTTTGTCCCCCAGCGAACCCGCCAACCAGATGCGCGAGAACGTCGATTTTGCCGAAGTGCGCCAGGATCGTCTCGACCGCCTGCTTG
>QIAL01000722.1 GCA_003225535.1 Acidobacteriota bacterium
AACGGCAGCCGAAACACAATTCCTGTCCGTGCCCGACTCCAAACTGGCCGAAGAGCACTTACGCATTCTGACCAAGTCGCCGCACATGGCGGGCACCATTGAAGACAAAGCGACGGCCGACTATGTTGCCCAAAAGTTTCGCGAAGCCGGTCTGGATACTGAAATCGTGGAGTACAAAGTTTGGATCAACTATCCGGCCGAGATCAGCGTGGATATGACGGGGCCGGCCGGGGTCGAGATGCATGGCCCGACGCGCGAGCACGTCAACAAGGATGCCTACCAGGATGATCCCCGCGTCGTCATGCCTTTCAGCGGCATGTCCCCTTCGGGGGACGTCGAGGCCGAAGTCGTATATGCCAACTACGGCACGCCGGAAGATTTCGAGAAACTGGAAAAGTTGAAAGTCAACGTGCGCGGCAAGATCGTGCTCGTCCGCTACGGGCAGAACTTCCGCGGGGTGAAAGTTTTTGTCGCGCAGGAACACGGCGCAGCGGGAATGATCATCTATTCCGATCCTGCCGACGACGGCTGGCGCCGCGGGGACAAGTATCCCGACGGACCCTGGCGCCCGGACACCGGAGTGCAGCGCGGATCGATCGGCTACATGTTCGAGTTCCCCGGCGATCCGACGACGCCTGGTGTAGCCTCAACCCCATCGCTGCCTGACTCGCAGAGAATCTCGCCCGACGCTTCGGCGCAGATGCCGAAGATTCCCGTGACTCCCCTCTCCTATCACGACGTTTGGCCGGTGCTGGAACATCTCGGCGGACAGGATTCCCCGCGGGAGTGGCAGGGGGCGCTGCCCTTCACCTATCACGTCGGGCCCGGCCCGGCAAAACTGCGGATGCACCTGAAACAGGATTATCAATACCGTACGCTCTGGGACGTGATCGGCCGGGCGCAGGGCAGCGAGATGCCGGACCAATGGGTGGTCGCCGGAAATCATCGAGACGCCTGGGTGTACGGTGCGGTCGATCCAAACAGCGGAACCGCAGCCATGCTCGAATCCGTGCACGGAGTTGGCGAGTTGCTCCGTGCGGGTTGGAAACCGAAGCGCACAATTGTGTTCGCGAGTTGGGACGGCGAAGAAGAGGGGCTGATGGGTTCCACCGAATGGGTGGAGCAGCATCAGGTTGAACTGCGGAATTCTCCCGCGTACTTTAATGTGGATGTTGCGGTCTCGGGAGCAAAGTTCAGCGCTTCTGCAGTTCCCAGCCTGAAGCAGTTCCTGCGCGACGTCGCCAAGGTTGTACCCAGTCCCAAGGGCGGTACCGTGTACGAGGCTTGGCAAAAAGCGTCGCAGCCGGAAGCGAATCCTTCTACGCAATCGCCGGCGGAAGCGGTTGGAGAAAATCACCGCCTGCCGGCCGCGCAGGTGAAGGCCGATGTGCCCGTCGGTGATCTGGGCAGCGGGTCGGATTACACGGCCTTTTTTCAGCATCTCGGTGTTCCGTCGAGCGACGTGAGTTCGAGCGGACCCTACGGCGTATACCACTCCGCATTTGACAACTTCGCATGGTTCAAGAAGTTCGGAGATCCGGATTTCGTGTACGAACAGCAGATGGCCCGCGTGTTTGGGCTGGAAGCGGTCCGCATGGCGGATGCCGACGTACTGCCGTACGACTACGAAGAGTACGGGAAGGAAGTTGTGGCCTACCTTGACGCGGCAAAAAGGCGGGCCGACGACAAGTTTGGAAATCATAAGCTCGACTTCGATGCGGTGAACACCGCGGCTCACCATTTCCAGTCGGCCGGAGCGAAGATCCTGGCGAAGCAGAAGAATCCACCTGCGGATGCTTCGCGGCTGAACCAGGCGCTGCTGGGCACCGAGCGGGCGCTACTTGTGCCTCAGGGCTTGCCGCACCGGCCCTGGTTCCGGCATGCCATCTACGCGCCGGGAGAGTACACGGGCTACGCAGCGGTGGTGATCCCGGGAGTGAATGAGGCCATTGATAAGGGCGACAGCGAGCGGGTGCGGCAACAATTAACCATCTTGACCGCGGCTTTGGAGCGCGCGGCGAAAACGATGGACGGATATCACTAACATGACTTCCGCTAACGCCCTGGGACATTTCCTGCGAACCCTGTCGGGCTCCGCGGTCGCCACGTTCCTGGCCCTGTTTCCCATAGTCGATCCGTTCGGCGGGATCCCTGTCTTCTTCACGATGACCTCATCATGGACCCCACGAGACCGCTACCGCACCGCCCTCAAGACAGGCGTGTGGGTCTTCGTCATCCTGGTCACATTTCTCTTCTTTGGCAGATTCGTATTGCACTTCTTCGGCATCTCTCTTCCTGTCCTCAAAATCGCCGGCGGACTGATTGTTGCCAACACTGCCTGGGGCATGGTGACTTCCCATGCACGCATTAGTCCGGAAGAAAGCC
>QIAL01000723.1 GCA_003225535.1 Acidobacteriota bacterium
CGGTGTCGCTTCGTTAGTTCGCTCTTGCGCGGGCGGTAACCGCCGCCGGGTAAGATAGTGACGATGTCGAACGCGACACCGGTAGTGATCGCAGCGCTGGTGGCGGAACTCGCGCCAGCAGCCGCTGTTGGCTTAGCCGCCGAGCGCGTAGCCAACGCTGTCGGACGCTGGCCGCGGCTCGTGCGCTGCACGGCTCCGGCGCTGTTGGCTGTTCCTTACGCGGTCGTGGCGGCGTCGCAGCACATGTTCCGCTGGCAGTGGATGGCCTTGTATTGCCTTCTGCCGGTTCTGATTGCGTGGCTGCTGGCGCAGGCGGCGGTGGTCGATCCCGAGCAACGCGGTAACTGGCGCGATGCACTGATCCTCCTCACACTTGGTCTGGCCGTCGATCTGCGGTGGTTCGACGGGGCGTGGCCGGCCGGGCTTCGGGGATTGGGGAATCTGTTGCTCCTCGATGCGGGACTCTACGCATTTCTCGGCATACGGCGGCTGAGCGGGACGGGATTCGATTTTCATTTCCATTGGAGCGATTGGAAGACTGGTCTGCGTGAACTCGTATTTTTCGCGCTAGTGGTCATAGCGTTGGGACTGGCTCTGGGATTCATTCATCCTCACAAGAACTTTCCGCCCGTGGGCAGAGCGCTGCTCAGCTGGGCCGGGATCTTTGTGTTTGTCGCGCTGCTGGAAGAGCTTTTCTTCCGCGCCTGGGTGCAGAATTTACTGGAGCGGCGGGTCGGACGTCGCGCGGCGTTGCTGATTGCTTCGATGCTCTTCGGTTTGTCCCACTTCAATAAAAGGTCGGCGCACTTCAATTGGCGCTATGTGCTGCTGGCTACGATTGCCGGAATTTTCTATGGCCGCGCTTGGAGAGAACAACGACGTGTGCCGGCGTCGGCGATCACGCATACGTTTGTCGACTGGCTGTGGTATCTGTGGTTTTAGGTGCCGAGGTCACTTGCCGCTATATCCGGCATAGTGTCCGGCGACCGGCGGATGATAGTGCCAATACCCCAGTCCCACCCGCATGTGATGCAGATACGCATCCGGGACGCAGACGGCGAAGCACAATCCCAGCAAACCCTGCGTTATCCCAAGCACAATCACGCTGCGGCAACGGCGGAACAATGCGCACGAGACAGCTCCCCACACCAGGGTCGCCACGGTGAGGACGACGTTGGGCAAGTGTGCCATCGCGAAGAGAACAGCCGCAAAGGCGATGGCTGGGTCAGCCTTCAGCACGCGCGCCAAGCGGGGCATGAAGTAGTCCTGCAGCAGGAATTGCTGGTAGATCGTCCAGAGAACATAGCCGCCCACGTGAGCTAGGTCGGGCTTGTAGAGTTCGTGGAAGGTACCGGCGGCGCGCGCCACGAGAATGCCGGCGGTCGCAGCCACCGCAGCGGCAGGCAGAATCCAGAAAGAGGATACCGATCCACGCCAGTGCAGCCCAAGGTCGCTGAGCGTCGGCTTTTGGCGCAATACGAGGATCAGCGGGGCGAGCAGGGCGATGGGGCCGAAAATGAGCTGTTCGCGCGTGGGCAGCCACAACACGACCAGGATGGCGGCAAAGCCGATCGTCAATTCGGCCAGGGTTCGGAGCGAAGTATCGGATTGCGGGGCTGAGATTGCGAAAGAAGTCGAGTTTAAGGTCGCCACTTCGTCACTTTCCAAAGAGAGATAGAGTTGCGACGGGGCAATTTGGTTGCAACTCGCGTGAGGCTTTGTTTGCTCCCAGGGAGGCGAGATGCCTTCCCGACAGCCGGCAGGATGCCGGCGCTACCGGGCTTTACGCCTGCAGTTCCGGAGTGGCTTCCAGCAAGTTGCGCGTATAGGGATGAACCGGATTGTCGGTAATGAGGTCTGTATCGCCGACCTCTACAATCTTGCCCTTATACATGACGGCGATTCGTGTCGCGAGATAGCGCACCACGGGCATCGAGTGCGAGATGAAGAGATAGGTCAGGCCGAAGTCGCGCTGCAGTTGTGCGAGCAGGTTGATGATCTGCGCTCCGACGCTGACGTCGAGGGCCGAGACCGGTTCGTCGCAGACGATGAACTTCGGCCGCAAAGCCAGGGCGCGGGCGATGCCGATGCGCTGGCGCTGTCCCCCGGAAAATTCGTGCGGGTAGCGCTGGCGGGCGGATTCGTCGAGGCCTACGGCGCGCAGCAGTTCGGCGACTTGCGAGCGCAAGTCGAGCTTCGCTCGACCGGACAGCCGAGGGCGGCTGTCCCCACA
>QIAL01000671.1 GCA_003225535.1 Acidobacteriota bacterium
CAACTGGAAAAACGGCGCAGCCGTAATTAACTGCAGGAGCATTTGGTTGGAAATGCGGACGTAGTACAAACCGTAACCTGCGCGCACCGATGTTTTTCCATTGCCACGAACATCCCAGGCCAATCCCACTCGGGGCGCCCAATTGTTGAGGTCATTGTTCTTCAGCGTCGAACGATCCACGCCGGGTGTGCCCTTGATCGATCCAAAGCTGGCGCTCGCCGGCAGAATGAATCCATTCAGTATGCCTGCGCCTGCATTTGCTCTCGTAGCGGCGTCCAACAAGCTCGGATCAAAGTTCCCTAGACGGTCTCTAACGTCAACCGAGGGGCCAAGGTAGTCATATCGAACGCCGAGGTTAAGAGTCAGGCGACGCGTAACTTTCCAGTCGTCTTGGTAGTAACCCGCAGCATCTCGTGCACGAAACCCGCGATCCGTAATTCCTGTCCGGACTAACGCCTGCAAGATATTCCCTGTCAGCAGGTCGTTGAAGGTGTTGAAGAACAGAAATCCTCGCGAAGCAAAGTTATTGAATAGGTTGATCTGGTAACGCCGATATTCGAACCCACCGCGAAGAGTGTGCTTGCCGCGCGTCCAGGCAATCGTGTCCGCAAAGTGGTACGTGTTGCTCACGCTGGCCTGGTCGTTGTTCGTCGAGATCCCTCCAAATGCAGGGAAAATATCATTGGTAACGAACAGCGGAATACCAGGGAAAACCGAGCCATTGAACCGCGACATTCCAATCTGGCTCACAGTGGCGGGCTCCTTCGCAAGGACTTGCTGGGTGATCCGATTAAAGCCCACCCGCGCTTCGTTAACGACATTTGGGGTTGCCGTGTAAGTCCAACTCATCGAAGCAAGTCGATTGTCTACTGGAGTGGATTGGCCGCTTCCCAAATTACCGGCGCCCTCGCCGCCGAGGGGATCCACGGTACTCGTATTGGCCCAGAAAAATCGTTCCGAGATTCGATGCTTCGTCCCAATGTTTTTGTCCACGTTGGCGTTGAATTGATCCTCGGTGAACTGGAGAGGACTCGAAAAAGTGAGGAGGCCGAACTGGCCTGGGGTTCCCTGTCCGCTCGGGACAAGAAACCCGCCATACTGACCTTTGACATTTAACAAGGCCTGCGCCACTGGGTTTAACGAACCCGGCGCCAGACCGAACGCGGTTTCGATGTCCGTCTGATTCCGGGATGCTGGCAAAACGGGAAACTGCGTGGATATGCCGCCCGCAACGCCGTTCCGCTGGCGAGTGCCCTGATAAGAGCCAAAGAAAAACGTATCTTTCAACTTCGGCACTGGACCCCCCAAATTGCCCCCAAATTGATTCTGTTTAAGGACGGGACGTGGGGTCCCGTTCTTGTTGAAGAAGAATGAGTTGGCGTTCAGGACGTCATTGCGCAGGAATTCAAAGACTTGCCCGTGGTAATGATCCGTTCCGCCGCGGGTCAAGACGTTGATATTCCCTCCGGAAGTCTTACCTTGCGACGCGTCATAGAGACTCGTCTGCACGCGAAGCTCTTCCAGGGAATCTGGCGAAGGAACGGACACGTTTCCAAAATTATTGTTGCCGAGATTATTCGCATCAACGCCGTTGATAACTAAATTGTTGTTTGTCCCGCGTTGACCATCCACAAAAATCACCGGGGAGCCTCGGCCCGCTGCCGTTGCATTGGGCAAGGAGGCAGATGTACCTGCATTGTTGGCCAACAAGAAAAGGAAATTGCGCGTGAAAAGAGGGAGATTCCCCACGACGTCGCCCGTAAGAGTCTCTCCTAGTGTGGCGTTCGTGGTGTTCACGGTTTGTACGGCGTCACCCGAGACAA
>QIAL01000359.1 GCA_003225535.1 Acidobacteriota bacterium
ATCCGTCGCCCATCAGAACAGCCAAGCCCGCCCATCCCAGCGCTTTCCCCATCCGGCCCAGAAAGTGGCGGCGGCTCTCCAGTCGCAGCCATTCGTCGCGCAACGCCTTTGGGATCGGCAGGTCGTAAACCGACGGCCCCTCTCCGTACTGGTCGCAACACAAATGTTCGGTCTGAGTTTTTTGAGGGTTCATTTGTTCATCACCGCATCCAGATTCAGGGCCGTGCTCGAAACCAGCATCCAGGCCGCAAGTTCTGGTGCTGGGATCGCTTTGTCCACCCTGCTTTCTCCTACATTCAACAACCGAGCAGCGGCGGATGGATCCTTAGAGTAAGTCGAGCGGAATTGCGTCAACGCATTTTCCAGCACTAACTTTTCTTTGGAACTCCAGTCTCGTGACAATAAGATTCGCCCAAGGTAATCCAGCCGAGTGTCGACGTTGGACGATTCGTGAATCAAACGCTCCGCAAGTTTGCGCGAAGCTTCCAGTCGCAACGTCTCGTTCATTGCCACCAACGCCTGCAGAGGCGTATCCGTGCGCTGGCGGCGCGTGCAGGCCGCATCGCGCATCGGTGAATCGAAGGTGTCCATGTCAGGCATCGTGGCCATACGTTTCCAGAAAGTGTAAAGACTCCTCCGGTAAAGCGCCTCCCCATGATCCTGCACATATTTTCGGGTATTGCTGGCGTCGTGGCTTCCGTCCCAGATTCCCGGTGGTTGATACGGTTTTACGCTTGGACCACCGATTTTTTCCACTAAAAGTCCACTGGCTGCCAGCGCCGTGTCCCGCAGCATCTCGCTATCCATGCGGAAGCGCGGCCCACGGGCCAGGAGCCGGTTCTTGGGATCCTTTTCAGCAAGTTCGGGAGAAACGCGCGCGGACTGGCGATAGGTCGAAGACATGACCAGTTGCTTGTAGAAGCGCTTAACATCCCAGCCGCTGTCCCGGAAATCCACAGCTAACCAATCGAGCAGTTCGGGATGACTTGGCCGCGCGCCCATGACGCCGAAATCCTCGGTGGTTTCGACAATTCCCGTTCCAAATATTTCCTGCCACATACGGTTGACCGTAACGCGTGCCGTCAGGGGATTGGCCGCACTTACGGTCCATTCTGCCAGCCCAAGGCGATCCGGCTCAGCACCGGCAGGAAGCGGCGGCAGAAAGTGCGGGACTCCCGGCCGAACTCGCTCGGTACGAGCGTCGTAAACTCCGCGAGTCAGCATATCGGCATATGCGAGTCCCGGTGCTTCCTCGCTGACCAGAGTAATGCTGCCATCTTTGGAAAGTCCCTCCAGTTCCTTGTTCAGCTCCGCAATTTTCAAGGTCAGAGAGGGCACGACCTCGTCACGTCGAGCGAAATAGAAGTCGCTTACAACTTTGAATTCATCTTCTGACCATTGGGAAAGCGGTTTCCGAACGATTTCCGAAACATAGTCTTCGAATGGCAGGCGTGCGGCCTCATCCGCAGCGAGTTCACGAGAGTAAAAGCGAAAATCCTGAAATGCAGACTGCCTCAGTGGGTCTGCATCGGGCGACATTCGTCCGAAGGATAGCGGCGATGATGTTCGGACCGCACCATCCAGTTTATCTTTCACGACCTTCAACTCCGCCGGTTTCCCATCCACATAGAGCTTCATCCCGTCGGCTTTTTCTGAACCGGAGTAGGTCGCAACGATATGATTCCAGCGTCCTTGAATCAGAACTGTCTCTTTCGTCTCGATCGTGGCTGCATTCTGTAGACCCTGGTGCGTGAGCGCAAATGACAACTTTCGCTTGTTGATACGAAGCTTCCAGCCGCGACCTCCCTCCTCGGCATTGGCACGCGCCAGAATCACACCGTCCGGCTTGTTTTTGTCTTTCGATTCCAGCGGGTGGAGGTCTGGACGCAGCCAGAAAGCCACGGTAAACGGCTGGTCCCGCTCGATGTCGCCAACGTCCGGCAAATCGAGGCGGGTGCTGATATCCATTCTCATGTAAGGCCACAGGCAGATTCCCTCGCCCCAGATCACCGGGCTCTCAGTCGCGGTGGCATTCGTCGGTTTACCCGCCGGCGCCGAATTGCCAAATGTCACACTCTTCTGTTCGTTGAACCGGAAACGCGCCTGCAACCCGGTTGTACTTACGGCCTGCGCTGGCGACCTGGCCTCGGTAAGCCAGGCGCCCACCAGTTCGCGGGCTCGGGAACGACGTTGGCGAATCTGGTTTTCCAGTTCCGCACGCTTCGCCAGAACTTCTTCGTAAGCTGCCCGATTGTTTTCCTTCGGCACACGGATGTAGGGAGGCCAATCCTCCCGGTCGTCATTGGAGGGATTTTCTGTCAGGTTGTTAAAGAAGGCCGTCAGCTGGTAGAAATCTTTGCGTGTAATCGGATCGAACTTGTGGTCGTGACAAACTGCGCAGCCTGTCGTGAGGCCGAGGAATGCAGCACCGAAGGCTTCTGCCCGTTCGCGCTTGTTGTTCACTCGGAGTTCTTCGATAAGAGTACCGCCTTCGCCGGAACTGATGCCGGCGCGCAAAAATGCCGATGCGATAAGCGTATCCAGTGTCGTCTTCGGCAACAGATCTCCCGCGATCTGTTCCTTAACAAACTGGTCAAACGGTTTGTTCTGATTGAAGGAATTGATGACGTAATCGCGGTACGGCCAGATGCTGCGGAAATTATCCAGATGCAATCCGTGAGTGTCCCCGTAACGGGCCACATCGAGCCAGTAGTGAGCGCGATGCTCGCCATAACGCTCACTGGCCAGCAACCGATCGACAACTTTTTCATACGCATCGGGGGATCCATCTGCCAGAAATCCCGCGACCTCGTCTGGAGTCGGTGGCAAGCCGGTCAGGTCATAAGTTACGCGCCGAATGAGCGCCTGCTTGGCGGCCTCCTCCGAGGGTTTCAGACCTTCTTTTTCGAGTCGGCTAAGAATGAATCGATCGATTGGATTCCGCGCCCAGCCGTGGTCCTTCGTCTCCGGAATCTCCGGACGCTTCGGCGTAATGAAAGACCAGTGTTCTTGGTAGACCGCGCCCTCTTTTACCCACCGCCGGAGCAAAGCAATCTGCTCGGGCTTAAGCGTGTGGCGGGCCTCCGCAGGCGGCATTCTCTGTTTCGGGTCTTGAGACTCAATTCGCTGCACCAAGGGACTTTTGTCCGGATTTCCCCGAATGATCGCCGGACCATATTTTTCGTGCGCGACAAAAGCAAACTCGCTTCGATCCAAGCGCAGCCCCGCCTTCCGGGCGCCGGGATCAGGACCGTGGCATGCATAGCAGTTCTCGGAAAGAATGGGTTGGATCGTCTGGTTGAACGACAGTCTTCCGGCATTCGACCCGCCCGCGTGGCGGGCAATCCACCAAATGGCGATCCCAAAGAAGAGGCCAAGGAAGACCGTGAATACAGCCCAGCTGATTCGCTTTGGTCCAGGATGCCGTCCCGGTGATGACTGAGTTCCGAGTTCGTTCGTATTCATTGTGACGCCGCTATTCCGCCTCCGTCGCCTGGTAGCGAGCCCTCCGGAGGACCAAGAAATTCCTCGTAACACTTGGTGCAGACGGAAAATAAATTGTCCACTAGTTTAAATAGCGCATCCTCGGCTTGCCGAGATTCAGAATCCCCTCACTCGATTGTGACCTGATTGGACCCTCGGAAATCATACTCTGGGTTCCTACATGCCGCACTGGCGAGCCTTTGTGGTCTTAGTAGCTTTGGACCGCGTAAACATTCAGGACGCCAAGCACTCGGCGTTCCGGACCGCTAGTCTTTAGATCGTGTGGAACCGCTTTCATCACTGCGTTTCACGATTTGCTCAATTGCGTGCCCTTTCACGGCGCTCATCTTAATCCCTAACAATGCAGCTAGGGTGGGCGCAACATCGAGATTGGAAATGTGTCCGAGTTGAATGCCCCTTGGAATGCCGCTACCCCAAGCGATGAAGATGGCCTGCATATGGGGATCGGTGTTGAGATAGCCATGTGTTCCGCCGCCGGGTCCACGCGTGATGTAAGCGCCTTCTGACTCGTTGCCGAACATATAGTCGGGCTTGGCGACAAGCATCAAGTCGGGTGACTGATCGCTCTGCATTGGTGTGGGCAATCCAAGTGTCCAAAAAGCCTCTGCGCTATACACATCTTCAACGCCTTCAGCGCCGGTGAAGATGGCGCGTAGTTTAGGAACTAATTCAACTCTCCGAGCAGAATCGGTCACGTACACCATGGCAGTGCCCCCTTCGGGCATAACCCAGGCATCCCCCTTTGCTTTATCACCGTCGCCGCTCAACATTCCGTTCTCGCGCAGGAGCACGTTGCCTTGGATCCGGTTCTTGTAGCTTCGGAACCCGTGATCCGAAACGATAATGAGGGTCGCATTTCCTAAAAGGCCCGTACGCTTGAGAGCGTCAACAATCTGTTTCACCTTGGCATCTAGAAATGCCATAGCAGTCAGGCTCACATTGGTCATCGGACCATATTCGTGATTCGTGTCGTCGAGCGTAAGCAGATGAAGAAGGAGAAGATCAGGCTTATGTTTCTCGAGGATGTCTTCTGCTGCCGTGGTCCAGATTTCGTCTTGCCATGCTTGAGTGCTGGCCTCGAATGTCCGCAACTGCTCGGGCGTAACCGTTCCAGCCGAAATTAATTCTCGCTCGATTGGGCCTTCTGGATCAGGCAATTCCGGGAATTGCCAAGTGATCGTTTTGGCTCGATAGATCGCGACCCAATCCACTTGCGCGGTCGTCAGCCCTGCCTCGTAAGCCGCGTCGTAAATAGTTTGGGCATGAACCAACTGTTCTTTATCTCGCCAGGGCTCAATCAATGGCTTTGCTCCACCTTTGGAGCGCAGCATTAAGCCGTTGTAGAGAACTTGATGATCTGCAGGCTCGACGCCAGTGACGATCGCTGTGTGGTTTGGCCAGGTGACGGTGGGATTTACCGGCCGCATCGACGTAGCGACGGCACCCTCACGAGCCAGTTTGCGCAGGGTTGGAATAGGAAGCTTGGGGTTGTCCAGTGCGTATGCAGGAAAACCGTCTAGACTGATCACAACCACAGTGCGATGCTTGCCTATTTTTGTTGCGGCGACCAGGCGGAGTGGGACCGCACATCCGATTAGCGCCAGCACGCACAACCACCGCAGAACATTGTCCCGATTCTTCAACGATTGTCCTCTCGAGTTCTGCTTAGCATAACGCGGCAACACCCACCGCGGGTTCTGACCTCGATATCTCATCTCTCCCTACGCGCGAAGGAGAAATCGAAAAGTCATGTTCTCACCGAACCACATGATGTAGTTGGTTCCCCAGGCATTGTTGAACAGGTTGCAATGAATACCTGCAGTTAGATCCGGTTGGCTATTGGAAAAGCAGAGGGGTGACTTTGTCCCTAATGTCACGATTGGCGCGTCCAGAGTCTCTACAAAGAAGGCGCCGTCCTCATCCTTGTAGCCGAATCCCTTTGAGACGGCGTGCATATGACGATTACCAGAGCGCACGACATTCAAGGGAGATACAGACTCCCCCGACTTCTCCAGTGTCCAGCCCTTCGGATCGGGGGCAATCGGATGAAACGTCAGCCATAAAGCCTCGGGAAGGCGCGTTGCCGGTTTTTGGAACCAGGAAAAACTCAAATGGATCATGGGCTCTGCCTTAGGCAAGAGTAGTTCCAGATACATCTTCTCCGGGAAAGATGCTCGCCCGCTCCGCTGGCCTGCGGCATCGTTGACCTGAAGATGCGCCGACAGGCGATGGCCTCGCTCGTCCTCCTCTACCTGCAACTCTGCAAGGGAGGACTGCCACTCCCTGCTCTCGGCTCCAAAGCGCTCAATGTTGGGCTTTCCAAAATCCTTCTTGGCCCAGTCCTCGCTGCTGACGACGTAGCTATCAAAGAACTGCGCATAATCCTGTTGCGATAACGTCTGATAAGAAAAAAGGGCCAGCGGGTGATCGCCGGAGGCCCATTCCCGCTTCGACTTCTTGCTACGCAGCCGACGAATGGCTCCAGTAGTTGCATCGATACCCACGATGAAGTGCTGTGTCTCGACGTCATTTCCAGCCGGGTGGTGAGGAATTGGGTGGGTCAACTGCGGTGGTACCGCTTCCAGACTGCGTACTGCCGTCTGCGCCTGCTCGCGCAATGCGGGCGGAAGTGCAGCGATTCCGGTGAAAAGATCCTCGCGCTTCTCTTGCCAGCTAGACTGGACGACCTTGTAGTTCTTGGTGTCGAGCATCGCGGCCAAATCTTTGGGAACGTAGTGTTCAAAATCGAGCCAGGTTTTGGTGTCGGTGCCCCAGGTGTGTTCAACTTCCAGGAGCAGACTGCGAAGCAAGGCAACATCCGTGGTATCTCCCACGGCAAACTTCCCGTCTGCTAGCCAACCCTCGCGCAACCGTGCGATTTCGCGATACCTGGCGACCTTCAGAGGGTCGCTCGCCACTCCGTGGATCCAGGTGTCGCCAATCTCGTCAGTCAACACAGGAACAGAACCGCGATGAGGTTCAATCGAGTTCGCGATCTCGGTCAGGCTTGTAGGCTTAATCTGCGCGTTAGGAAATCGGCCACTCAGAGTTGCGTAGGTTTCCCGAATCTCTTCCACTGTATGGGGTCCGCTGTTGTCGTCTCGTACAACTATGGCAACGGTGAGGTCGGAGTCCGGCACACGAACCACACCACCGTAGCCGTGGTGATACATGACTACCAGTGACGATCCGTCCGACGTCTTCCATAGAAACAACGGCGGAACTTCCGCTGGGGTGCTCGCATCGTTCACGCCGATGTCCAGGAACTTGACGTCTTGCGCAGCCAGCGGCGCGATCAATCCGCGGGTGTGGCCGGGCACGTCGGTCATCTTGGCGCCGGTAGTCGCCCGCCCGAAACGGCGGTCTAGTGCCTTCGACAGGCCAATGCCGCCGGAGATCATTGATGCGTCCATCAGTTCGGTCTGCCACGTAAACGGGAGCGCATGCCATGCAATGTCGCCCAGAGAGATTGCCTTCTCCATCCTCGTGCGTTGCTTTGGCGTGGCTTGTTCCAGATATTCGTAAAGCAGCCATGAACCCGTGGTCCATACGTAGCGTTGATCGCCCGACTGGCGCAGATGGCTGGCAAGGTCCATGGCTCGCGGAAAATACTCCGCGAAATAGCGCCGAACCACGGCTTTTTGAGTGTCGATGAAGCCGGCGTCAAAATGACATTTGAACATCACCAGGACGCGCTTGACGTTGGGATCAGGCGCTGGCGACGTGGCGGACACCTGACGAGCGAGCAACGCGGGCGCCTTCCACAATAAAGCGCTGCTCAAAGCCGATTTTATGAACTCACGGCGCCGCACGCTTCCACCCCTTGATCATGCTGGCTGAAAACCACTGATGTTATTTCCAAACGAGCGTTGCGATCGAATTTTCTTCGAGTGGGACCGTTGCTAAATTAAGTCCATCATTGACTTGGACGCTTCGGGCGGCACCGAGATTCGTGAGGATGAGAACCTTCTGGCCTCCAGGATTCTCTAAGGCGACATGTCCCAGGTTGGGCGCTTGACTCTGGGACTCAAACCTCCGGGCGCCCCGTCGTATCGTCCGCGAAAAATGCGCCAGAGCCCAGTACTGCCCGCTGCGAATAACCTCTTGCGTGCGCGGATTGATGATCAAGATGCCTCCGCACGGATATGGCCCGATGTTAGGCTTCCCATGTTCGTCCGTGGCCATGTTCCAGGCGACGGCGGCTCGGCACCAGTTGTTGAGCACATCCGTATACGTCTTACTCCACTTCGTCCAGTCATCCTGATAATGAGGATCGTTATAATCCGTGCTGCCTTCCGTATAGTACATTTCCGCGTCTGGATGAGCGGCGTGGACTTTGCTGATCATGCTGGGGTCTCCGGTGTAGGCGTGCCAGGCAACTGAATTGGCGTATCTCCGGAAGTCAGGGTCGTCGAGTTCCGAGATGACCCGTCCCCAATACACAAAGTTATGATCCAGAATCCATATTTTGGTTGCGGTATTCGTCTTTTCGAAGAGCGGCCCAAGGTGTTCGATGATGAATTCCATGTCGCACTCCTGCGACCACGTACACGCGGGCATCTGACCATGCTGGTCAGTGTCAATTTCGTTCTGCGTAGTGATTGCCTGAATCGGCACGCCTTCGGCCGCATACGCCTGCAAGAACTTGAGCAAGTATTGCGCGTATGACGAAAGATACTGGCGGCTCATGGAGCCACCCAGCATCGACTTGTTCCACTTCATCCAGCCCGGTGGACTCCACGGAGAAGAAAAGTAAAATGTCTCGGGATTGATCTCACGCACTTGACGCAGCAGCGGGAGAATATATTCACGATCATGCTCAATGGAAAATCGCTTGAGTTCGGGGTCGGGTTCTCCCTC
>QIAL01000360.1 GCA_003225535.1 Acidobacteriota bacterium
CCAGGATCTTTGGGATAGTTGTCGGGGAACGTGGTGGTGAGAGCCGCGATCTCAGGCGTGATCTCAATGACTTGCACCTGCGATTTTTCAAGTATCGTCCGGATGGCCGATTCAATACTGCCAGACGTCCTCAACCGGCCGTGGTGATACAACAGCGCTAATTCCCAGAGCGTGATCGACGCGATGGCCAGTTCCCCGTTTTGTTCTGCTTTGCGCAGCTCGCGAGCTGCATCACGCGACAGGCGGCTTGAGTCGGAAACCATCCACACCAGCGCGTGGGTATCGAGCAGGATCACTTCAGAGCTTCCCAATCTTCTGGCGGCACCAGCGGAGAGACGATGTCGCCCAAGATTTCGATCTTCCCTTTCAGCGAGTCGAAGGCCGTAGAGCGGTATTCCTCCGCGGGCACTAACTTCGCGATGGGCCTGCCCCGTTTGGTAATGACAATCGGAGTCCGCGTGGAGCGCACTTGATCCATCACCTGCAGACACTTAGCCTTGAATTCACCAGCAGCCATAGTCTTCATATAGTCACCTCTATATGACCATGGTCATTATAACATGCCATACAGCAGCCGATCTCTACGGAGCTCAGTCGTAGTATTCGAGGCCCAGGTGCGTGATCAGTTCCTCCCCCTTCAGGTGCCGCAAAGTGTTCTTCAGCTTCATCAACTGGATGAACAGATCATGTTCGGGATAGAGCCCGGGTACGGTCATTGGTGACTTGAAGTAGAAGCTCAACCACTCCTGGATGCCGAGGCCCTTCAGCTCAGAGCTGCGCTGCGCCAGGTCGAGGAACAGGACCAGGTCGAGCACGATGGGCGCGGCCAATATCGAGTCGCGGCAGAGGAAGTCGACTTTGATCTGCATGGGATAGCCGAGCCATCCGAAGATGTCGATGTTGTCCCAGCCTTCTTTGTTATCGCCGCGCGGCGGGTAGTAGTTGATGCGGACCTTGTGGAAGATGTTCCCGTAGAGTTCAGGATAGAGGCCGGGCTGCAGGATGTGCTCGAGCACGCCCAGCTTCGATTCTTCCTTGGTCTTGAAGGAGCCGGGATCGTCGAGCACTTCACCGTCGCGATTGCCCAGGATGTTGGTCGAGTACCATCCGCTAAGGCCCAAGAGGCGCGCCTTGAACGCAGGCGCGAGCACGGTCTTCATCAGCGTTTGACCGGTCTTGAAATCTTTGCCGCAGATGGGCGCTTCGTTCTTGCGCGACAGCTCGAGCATCACGGGCAAGTCAACGGTGAGGTTCGGCGCGCCGTTGGCGAACGGAACGCCTTCCATCAACGAGGCGTATGCGTACATCATCGAAGGCGCGATCATCTCGTCGTTCTCGCGCAGCGCCTTCTCGAACGCTTTCACCGACTGGTGCGCTTCTGTGGGTTCGATATAGGATTCGGTCGATCCGCACCACATCGTGATGAGGCGGCTGGCGCCACTCGACTTCCTGAATTCGCGGATGTCTTCGCGCAACTGCTCGGCAAGATCCATCTTGCTCTTGCCCTTTTTCACGTTGGGTCCGTCGATCTTCTTCACATAGTTGTGATCAAAGACCGCGGGGCGTGGCGTCACCGACGACAGGAACGGTTTCAACTGATCGAGCAGGCGCTGATCGAGCACGCCCGCGTGCGAAGCTGCGTCGTACATGTTGTCTTGGAAGATGTCCCATCCGGTGAAGACCAGATCATCGAGTCCAGCGAGCGGGACGAATTCCTTCACCTTCGGCGAACGTCCGTCGGTGCGCTTGCCGAGGCGCACGGTGCCCATTTGTGTGAGTGAACCGATCGGCTTCGCAAGGCCCTTGCGGATGGCTTCGACGCCGGCTACGAAAGTGGTCGCAACCGCGCCCATGCCGGGGATCATGACGCCGAGCTTGCCCTTTGCAGGCTCCATCGTGCCGCTGTCTGCCTTCTTTGGGGAGCGCTTAACGCCACCCGTTCTCGCCGCCAGCTTCATCTCGCGGCTGGCCCGTTCGGCGTGCGCCAGCGCGGTCTCGCGGTGCTCGTGCTCGCGTGCTGCTGCTGAGGTGGAGAACTGTTTACGATGACGGCGGCCGTCGGCATCCCACCAGTCGGCCATGAATACTCCCGCTTTCTTCTGGTACATGAGTTCCTCTCGGGGTGGCGGTGGCTTGCCACTGCCACCGTCACCACAGCAACTGGTGATGGTCTCATGAACGAGAACAGCTTGGCAAACCGATGCGGTGGAATGCGGAGAACACGCTTCTAACGGCGACGTACGCTTACCGAGTGGGAAAACGCCTGCACGATCGCTTTGCTCGCGGGACGGACGAAGGCCTCCGTCCCTACGCGGGCTTACTAGCTTCCGGGTGTCTTCACTAGCGCTTTGCGCGTCGCGCCCAGCGTGAACTGCAGGGACTCCCGCGGGATGCTGTTGACGAAGGGGCCGATCATCCATCCCAGGCCCGACGGGATGTCGCGGGTCAGGGAAATCGCTTCGCACTCGACCAGCACGCCATCATCGGCCTGTTCAAACGCCCAATAAGAGTTCAGACGCCACATGAAGCCGTGGTCGTGTCCGGCTGCGACCGTGCGCTCGTCGGGCGATCCGGGATTGGCGATCTCGCTGACCCGGCTACTTCGCGAAAAGCTGAACTGGTGCGTCGCGTCGATGCGGCCGTAATGTACGTCGTAGTTGGTGTCGAGCACAACGGTCACGATCTTATGCTTATGCAGTCGCATGAAAACCTGGAAATCGTCGCCGGTGTGCGAGACGAGTCGCGACTTCACAACGTCAGGCGCGTAGTGCTGGCTCGAATGGTCGTAGTCCTGGATCAGGTTCAGCACCTGCGCAACCGTCACCTTTGGAATCAACACCATGCCTACCCAATCGTGGATCAGTCCCCCGGAAATCTCCGAGGGCGTCTCGCCCTGTTTCTCAATGACGACCTCGCCTTGCCGCAACCGCTCCATCACCTGCATCCGCTGCGGAGCGCTAAGAACATCAATTTTCAAGAACGAGTCGCTCTTCACTCTCGCCTGCGTGACTCGTTTTTCCGCCGCCGCAATGTAGTGATCGAATGCCTCGGTGGTTTGCTTCTGTTGGGCAACCCCGACGCAGGTCAAGCTGCACATGATCAGGCTGTGCGCGATAGTGGTTTTCAGCCTCAACCTCGCTCCCTCTGCGCTGCAGAATGACACTTGCACAGGTTCGAGATCAATCTCTACGCTCTCGGTTCCAGATCAATTCGTTGTCATCTGCTAAGTCGCGATGTTTGGGATAGTTATCTCGCCTTCTCAACACAAAGGTTACTCTGGTACCGAATGTGCGCTGATCCCCGCCATTAATTCTTTGCATTGGACTACTGCACCGCTCCTGTTGCATAGTGGAATCACTTCGCGTCCCAGCTAAGTTTGCCGGTTCTAGCGGAGTCGCTGATTGCATGCCAGCCAAGATCGCGGCATCGACAATCTCCTGACCCTGTCGTTCTCCACTACAGCCTGAGCCCATGCGATCCGCGTGACTGAATGCGTGTGTCCAGTGGACAGCGTGCTCATCAGACTTGCCCTCACATGCAGGGCAGAATGGAGATTCCATGACCACAATTCGCAAATTCGTTTACGCCGCAGTGCTGGCCGCGACTGCCATGAACTTCGCGCCCAGCCTGGCGGCAGCGCAGGAACCGGCGCACGGCAAATTCACGCTCAAACACAACGTCAACTGGAGCAACGCGGTCGTGCCGGCAGGAGACTACGAGTTCTCCTACGATCCCTATCAGTCCAGGCCTTTGCTGACCTTGAGCAAGCTCAGCGGAACCCGAGCTGGATTCATGCTGCTGGTCACCGACTCCGGAGAAAGCAAGCCTTCGGATTCGAATCAGCTGCTGCTGGAGACTGTGGCTGACGGCAGCTACGTCTCGACGATGCAACTCGCCGAGTGCGGGATGACATTGCACTTCAACGTGCCGTCGCATCCGCTGAAGCAGATGGCGAAGGCGATTCCAGCGGCCGCGCCGTCCGGACAATAACAGAACGATAACGAAAAAAGGCGGATACTCAACCAGGTATCCGCCTTTTCACTTGTTCTATTCCCACGCCTTTTTCTTGTCCGTTTCCGGACATCCGATTCCATGAGTGCACATCCCCCTGTCCCGCCGAGTTCGGCGAAAGCTCGGTTGTCTCCTGTGAAATCAACAACCTGTGCGGCATAGCCGGATGGCCACGAGTATGCAATGGACGGATGCATGAATGTGCAATCCATGCGAGCAACCGAGATCGCCAAGCCAGCCACCGGCCGTGTTCTGATCGCAGACGACCAGCAGCATGTTCTGTTCGCCTTGCAGATGCTGCTGAGCGGGTCGGGCTTCTCTACGGAGACGGTGACGCATCCGTCGCGGGTTTTGCGGGCGCTGGAGACCGAGTCATTCGACGCCGTCCTGATGGACCTGAATTACACGCGCGACACCGTTGGCGGAGCAGAGGGACTGGAATTGGTCTCGAAGATTCGCTCGATGGACAGTCTGGTTCCGGTCGTGGTGATGACCGCATGGAGCAGCGTGGACCTTGCGGTTGAAGCGATGCGGCGTGGAGCTTCGGATTTTGTGCAGAAGCCCTGGGAGAATCGCGAGCTTCTCCATAAGTTGCAGGAGCAACTCTCGTTGGGCCGGGAGCAGCGGCGAGAGCAGCGGCAGCGCGAGGAAGAATTGCGCGAGGCACGGGAGATTCAGGACAGCCTGCTTCCGAAAACGCTGCCCGAGATCTCCGGGTACGAGATTGCCGCGGTCACCCGCCCGCTGCGCTTCGTGGGCGGAGATTATTACAGCGTCGTCCGGATCGACGATCGGCGAACGGCTCTGTGCATCGCCGATGTTGCCGGTAAGGGGATGCCCGCCGCACTGCTGATGTCGAGCTTGCAGGCCGCGCTGCAACCACTGATCAGTCAGAACCTGCCGCCCGGTGAATTGTGTCACCGGCTTAATCGCATTTTGTGCGACCTGACTCCGGTGGGAAAGTTCATTTCATTCTTCTACGGCGTGCTCGACAGCGCGACCCATCGCCTCACGTATTGCAATGCCGGCCATAATCCGCCACTCGTGCTTCGTGCGGACGGTACGTCGACGGAGTTGCAAGCGGAAGGCGCAGTTTTAGGACAGTTCCCCAACTGGCTCTATCAGCAGAGCGAGCGGCAACTTGAGGACGGGGATCGCTTGCTGCTCTTCACCGACGGCCTGGTCGAGGCGTGCAATCAAGACGAAGAATTTTTCTCGGAGCACAATCTGGTTCGCATCGCGCAGGAACATTCAAGATCGAGCGCAGGCGAATTGCTGGAGCTCTTGATGCACGCGGCCTCACAGCATTGCGGAGAGCACTTTCAGGATGACGCCAGCATGATTGTTCTGAAAGCGGAGCAAGCTGGAGTCCCTGAATGATCAACTGGTTGCAGGATCTCCGCCACGCCTTTCGGCAAGTGAAGAGTAAAACGGGCGCTCCTCAATGATGAGCGCCCGCTCCTGTCATGCCAGATGCTGGCTAAGTCGCCGGCACTTGTGAATTCCCGCGCACGTCATCGCTGAGGACAATGGCTTCGGCGATTTCCTTCATCGGCTTGCGCTTCTGGCGGCTCTGGCGCTGGATAGCCAGGTAAGCCTGCTCTTCGTTCAGGCCAAGATCGCGCTGCAGAATTCCCTTTGCGCGCTCGACGACTTTTCGAGTCTGCAATTGGTCGGCGAGTGTGGAGTTCGCTTGCTCCAGCCGCGCTAATTCGATTTCAGCGCCTACCAGAAATCCTACGGTGGAGATCATACGAATCTCGCGGCGGCGATACACGTGGTGCTGCCGGTGCTGCAGATTGAGGACGCCGACCACGCGGCCCCTGCACATCAAGGGCACGGAGAGAAAAGCCTCATAACTGTCTTCGGGAAGTTCGTGGAAAAACTGGAAGCGCGGATCGTGCGCAGCATTCTCGGGAATTGCCACCGGTTCGCTGTGCTCCGCGACCCATCCAGTAATTCCCTGCCCGACGCGCAGTTTTAGTCGATCGACCACTTCCGGATGTGGATTCTTCGACGCCCGCAAGACGAGTTCATCACCTTCGAGCACATAGAGGAGGCAGGCATCGCACTTCACAAGCGCGGTCGCAAAATCGACAACCCGGGCAAGAACTTCATGGAATCCGTCTGCCGCGTTCAGACGGGCCGTAATTTCATGCAGTACATCTACATGTGAATCTTCTACCGTCAAAAATGAGTCCATAACAGACATTATCGATTTGGCAGAGACAATGTCTAATTCCAAATTTTGATGCTACCGATAAAGGAATTTCTTGCGAGTTGTTACTAAGGTTTAACATCGCGCGATCCGGTACGCGCATCGCATGCGAGTGCGAGGAGACAAGGAGGGTCCTTAGCGTGCTCCTCGCTACGAAATCGTGCTACTTCGCTGGAACTGCCAGGAACCAGATCAGCAATCCGAACAGGATCAACGCACCAAGAACTGAAAACAGCGTATGCATGGGATGAAACTGGAAGAGCGGATTGCGTAGTAGTCGATGCCTTGTCGCCAGCATTGAGACCTCCTAAGGGCGCGCTTTCGCGGAGGCAACACAACTTGTTACCGTTATTGTCCCACTTTCCAGCGCGGGGTTCAGTCGTTAGTAAGTGCCGAAGCGAGTTGCGACCAACCGTCTGCATTCGCCGATTGGGCTCGTTAGAGTGAAACTGTATTCAGCGGCCTGTGGTACACCATTCCCATGCCTGACAAGGTTGCCGTTATTACCGGAACTTCGAGCGGGTTTGGGCTCCTCACATCGATCGAATTGGCAAAGGCAGGTTATCGCGTCGTTGCCACGATGCCCGATCTGAGCAAGCGCGCAAAGTTCGACCAGGCCGCCGCTGCCGCCGGCGTCCCGGACAAGATTGACGTCCACACCCTTGACGTTACGCTGTCTTCGGACATCGCTACTGTTGTAGACACCGTGGCGCACGATTACGGACGAATCGACGTGCTGGTCAATAACGCTGGATTCGCGGTGTCGGGCTTCGCCGAAGATATCAAGCTGGAAGAACTGCGTTTGCAACTCGAAACGAACTTTTTCGGCGCGGTTGCGATGACCAAGGCCGTCTTGCCCACGATGCGAAAACAGCGATCCGGGCACATCATCCAGCTGTCGTCGATCCTGGGATTGCACGGTTCCGTAACCATCAGCAGCTATGCCGCGTCAAAGCACGCGCTGGAGGGCTGGAGTGAGTCGCTGCGGCTCGAGGTGAATGCGTTGGGCATCAAAGTTGTGCTGCTCGAGCCGGGATCGTTCGCCACCGGCATCTGGAGCGAGGGCACGCGCATGGGGCGAGGAGTCGACAAAAAGTAGTTCCCCGAACTTCGCGCGCGGCCTGCGCATGCGCGAGGTGATTCAGAAAATTCCGAAAGCCGATCCGATTGCGGTCGCCCGGGTAATTGTGGCAATCGCCGAGAATCCCAATCCCAAGCTTCGATATCTGGTTGGGCGTGACGCGAAGATCCAATTGGCACTAAAGCGCTCGTTGCCGTGGAGGACTTACGAGAAGTTAATCGCGAATTTCCTGAAGATCGATCAAAACTCTTAACCACAGAGGGACACAGTGGTTTACTCCGTGCTCCTCTGTGTCCTCTGTGGTGAGCTTCTTAAGGTTTGGCGTCGAGATCAACGGTCTTGATCGGCAGATCCCAGTGCGCGTCCAGGATCTCGAAGCGGCGTTGCTCCTCGCGCGTATACGTTTCCTGATCGGGCCAGAGCTGCTTCTTGAGCGCATCTTCATCAAACGCTTCGTTGGCGACGGCGGCGTTCTTGAAGACGATGGTCACGCGGAAGTCCCAGCGTCCGTCTTCGGTTGTGTGATAGCGCGACTGGTCCATCCAGACCTTCACCATGCGGCCCATCTCGACTTCTTTCTTCAGAAGTGGATAGTGGTTCTTCTTGAAGAGCTTCAGGAACTCGTCGGCATGCCCCCACTTCGCTTTGTAGTAGTACTCGACCACGAAGGGATGGTCGGAAGTTGCCGACTGGGCGCTGGCGCTGATTGGGACCAGGATGCTGACGAACAGGATGGCGGCAAACAAGCGGCGAGTCATGGAATCTCCTTGGAATGAGCGCTTCTGCTTTTACATCAGTATGGGCGTTGGATCAAGGTCTGAAATGCGGGTAGGGATTCTTCGACTGCGTTGCCGTTCGCTGCGCTCGCGGCAACTCCGCTCAGAATGACCTCACAGTTAGGCGCGCTTGCTAGAATAACTTGTCATTCCCCTGTTCATAGCCCATGCCCCCACTCATCAAGTTCGCGAATCCGATTAGGTTCGATAAGAAGACAAAGATAGGGGAAATTCGCGGCGCTGACCTCTATGTTCATTGGACCGTTTTCCTGGTAGCAGCGATTATTCTGGCGGGAGCCCTTCGGCGGCCGGCTTTCAGTCTGTTGGGGCTGACAGCCTACTGGGGAGTGCTTCTGCTTCACGAAACCGGACACCTCATTGCGGCTCAGCGGTTCGGCTGTCCTGTTTTTTCGATCGAGCTGTATCCTATTTGGGGCGTGACTTGGTTTGGAACGCCTTGGTCTCGGCTGGATCATTGCATCATTGCGTGGGCCGGAGTGGTGGCGCAGGCAGTGATTGCCGTTCCTGTCATACTCTGGGTCTTGGTTTTTGGTTATACACGGTTTGAACTCGTGAACATGCTGTTCGTGATTCTCGGATTCTTCAGCCTTGGAGTCGCCGTCCTGAATCTGTTCCCGATTCCGCCACTCGACGGTGCCACGGCGTGGGGTATCGTTCCGGCACTCCTCGCCCAGCGCCGTGCCCGAGTGAAGAACACGCGCTACTAGGGGCGCGTCCAGCGGTTCTTATTCAGATCTTGCGCTCGACGGCTGACCGCTCA
>QIAL01000672.1 GCA_003225535.1 Acidobacteriota bacterium
GCAAACCGGCCAAGCAATATCGTCTCGGAACGGCCGCTCGGGCCACTGCCAATCACTGCGCACAACGATGCAGCTGACGCCGTTTGTGCCTTTGTGATTGAGGAGATATCCCTTGGATGGATCCAGCACGTAGGTCGTGGCAGCATCGCGCAAATGCGGGGGAGCAGCGCTTAGCGCGTAGCGCACTTCCAGCGACTCCGGCATTCGCTCCAGCTTGGCGGGTGAAATTTCAGGACTTCTTTCAGATTTCGTAGTTTGCGCAACACAACTCATACTCACTAGCATTCCTAAGATGGCAACGCTCCCCGCGAACTTCATATTCACGCCCCTTTTTTCTCGAGAACTTATTTTGTGTCCATCACCGAGGACGAACATCAACGATCGAACAAGCGTAAACGGGAACCTTCTTCCCTAGGCAAGGTGTCTCCTCAGAGGTTCCCAATACATCCGTGGCCATCCTGCGTCGAGATGTTCGCGGTTCCCCTCGGGGAAGTCGGAGTGATCTAAAATGAGCAGGGTTCCTTCACCCTGTGCCTTTAGTTCAATTCTAACCATGGATTCAACGCCCTCGGGCCACATAGCGACATGCCACGTCTGGACGATCTCTTGCCGGGCGATAACTCTGTCATTCGTCCTTTAATTTGCCCGCCAAAGCACTTGAAAGCACCACCGGCTTCGTTGTGGATTTCGGCAGGGAGACCACTGAAGGCACTGAATTGCTTGGCATCGGTCAACGCTTGGTAGACCCGCTCTGGGGTGGCTTTGAAATCAACTTCCTGATGGATGGCTGCAGACATTTTAGATGGCTCCTGGGTTAACTTTTCCCGACTTACATGGGCGCTGTCCGGTGCTCGAAATCGGCGAGCACAGTGGCATTGCAGCACGAGGTCTAAATATGTTCAACATCATATTTTACTCGCTGGGCCAAACCGGCCTACGATAGGGGACACACAGGAGGAAAAACTTGCCTTACCCACCCGGTCATCGCGAGGAGACTCGAAGGAGGATTGTTCGGAGTGCTCGAAACCTGTTCAATCGGCTTGGATTCGACAATGTTTCGATCAACCAAATCATGGCAGGCGCCGATCTTACGCGGGGTGCGTTCTACAATTATTTTGACAGCAAGAGCGATCTGTACGCTGAGGTCTTGGGATGTTTCTTCACCGATCCAGGTTGGAATAATTCCTGGGAGGGGGTGCATGTCGATCTAGCGGCATCCGACGTAGGCCGCCAAATTGTCCGTGCTTACCTGTCTCGACAGCATCTGGAAAGCAAGGGCGGCGCATGTCCGATGGTGGCGTTGCCGAGCGACGTGGCGCGAAGCGGAGCAAGCGCGAAACGGGCCTTCGAGAACGTGTTCAAGGCGATGGTCAGTACTTTGGAAGGCGGGTCAAACGGCAACCGAATTCCGCGGACTAAGGCTCAGGCGATCGCTGCCTTGTGCGTGGGGGGCATGGTGGTTGCTCGGGCAATGAACGACCGCAGGTTTGCGAATGAACTGTGCAACGCGTCCATGACAGTAGCGATCAGGTTGGGCGGCTGGAATGACCGCACGAAATTGAAACCGGAAAAAGCTCAGCGTCACAGACGAGAGCAGCCGTATTGATGGGGAGTCTCTATCGCGTTCAAAACCACATGAGCTCGGGGAGACGCGAAGACTTGCACGGACGAGAGCTTGCCCAATCGCTTGGGAGACTTAGTTCCGGTTTGCTCCCGAGCTCGCTCGGCAACACACCGATACGGAGTTCACACTACCGCAAACCGTCATGCCGTCAATTAGCATATGGTGCGCAAACCGATGTTAGGGATGCTGTCTCAGTCAGGCGGATATGTGTGCGGCGTGCACCACTGAGAAATTCGCGGCATATTCGGGGACTCCGGCAGTGCCGTTACCGTGTCCATTTCGAAAACAGTCTGCATGTTCTCAGAGCACTCGGCGACCAAGCGCCTGTTCCTTCCTAAATCCGACCCTTGCGCACCCAGTCGATTGCCTGACCCTTGCAACCATTAGAGTTGCGCAGCGCAATGAATCACTTCGCTACGGAACGGTATGTTCAATAATTGGAGTTCCAGAGGATTGGAACAAGGGAGTATGATCCACGCCTGATAAAGTCGCTGCGCGCGTCTTCAATTCGCCGTATTCAAAATGGCGGATAGCGCGCCTGAGTCAGAGGCTGCAATCTTGATCCATTATGATCCACGAAGCCTTTCCAAGTCTTACTTTCACGGCGGTAACACGAGGTCATTTCTTGACTCTGAGCAACCGCGAGAACTGGTAGTGCCAGGATCCGCGAAACCACAAGGCGCAAATCGTGATCGACGAGGGAGGACAGCGCATGCAGGCTAAGGCACATTGAGCCCCTGACCGTAACGCGGGGGAGGGAACTGCGAACACCGAATATCGGGACATCGCTTGTTGCGCGAGGTTGGAGCACGAATCTAAACGTTGCGTGCGAGTGTGTGTCCTAACGTGCGGTAGACGGGTGGCTTTCCTAGCGAGTTTCGACGGGTTGGCAGACATTTAGTCTGTCAATTTTCGAGACAAGCAACTGCACCGGATTTTGCACCGACTGCTTGCATCCGGTGGCTACTGCGGGCTACTGGCCGTCTTTGGGCAGTTCTTTGGAAGT
>QIAL01000361.1 GCA_003225535.1 Acidobacteriota bacterium
CGAGAAGCATGCGCGGAACATGGTCCACTCGGCTACTGCAGAGGGGCCCAGCTGTGGCACTCGGCAGCCCAATCGCGAGGCATGGCATTTTCCTTCAGTTCCCATTGAACATAGCGAACTGCCGGACACGAAGGCTCACCATGGCTGGGGAATCCGGCATATAGTCATCGTCATACGCCCGCGGAAACTACCTGTCCGGGTGAGCCGTGCGCCATGGCAGTTTGCGCCAGCTTTTGCCGGTAGTGAACGTGGCGCCAGCGGGTCATCTCAACTAAGGGTTTCCATACCGGGTTCACGAGGTCGTGCTTGATCAGCAGATGCCAGAAGCGGTTCGACCGCTTATAGAGATAGGACATCGCAATGTACAAGGGAGCCGCCTGCCACTGTTCGGGCCTGCGACGCCAGATCGAGGCGTGCGAAAACAGGCGCTGATAGATCCATCCGTATCCGTGTTCGAGTTCCTCGGGAGTCATGTGCTTCGGCTGGAAGACTGCGTGGCCGGTGTCGTACAGAGTCCAGTCGCGATGCAGGATGCGTCCCGCAGCTTCCATCTGCCGGAATAGTGGCGTCGCGGGATACGGTGTCAGGATGTGGAACGTGGCGCACTCCAACCGGTTTTCTTCGATCCATTCCGCGGTGCGAACGAAAACGTCTTTGCGGTCGTGATCGAATCCCAACACGAAGGATCCGTTTACCTGAATTCCGTAGTCATGAAGCATGCGGACGCGCCGCGCGTAGTCAGAGGTTTTGGGAGTCTTCTTATGCGAATCAGTGAGGTTGTCGTCAGAGAGCGACTCGAACCCGATGAAGACACCAGTGCAGCCCGCCAGGGCCATATTCCGAATGAGGCTGGGGTCGTCGGTCACGTCGATCGTGACCGCGGCGCTCCAGATCTTGTTCAGCGGGCGCAGGGCAGCGCACAACGAGTGCAGATAGTCCCGCCGCGAACCGAGATTGTTGTCGATAAAGACCGCATAGGGCTGATCGTCAGCCTTGAACTCGTCGACGACCTGTTGCGGGTCGCGCATGCGATAGGGCATGCGCAAGCCATCGGTTGCGAGATAGCAGAAGCCGCAGCGGTTATGGCAGCCGCGTGTGGCGATCAGGCTGGTGGTCGTCAGGAAGCTGCGACGAGGAAGAATCGAACGCCGTGGCGGAGGATCGTCACAGTAATCGTTCTCGTATGTCGCGACGTAACGGGATTGGAGACTGTTTGCCTCAATGTCGCGCAGGATACGCGGCCAGAGTTGAACGCCGTCACCAAGAGCGAGAGCGTCGGCGTGAGGTGCGCATTCCTCGGGACACGACAACACATGAAGTCCACCAAGAATGACCTTTGATCCGCGGGCGCGATACCAGTCCGCCAGTTCGTACGCGCGCCGCGCAAAGGTCAGATGCACGGTGATGCCAACGACGTGGGGCATGGGATCGTGCGGTGGCCGTCCGTGGAGCAAGTTCTCGTCCCAATATTCGACGCGCCAGCGTGCAGGCGTGGTGGCGGCGAAGCTGGTCAGGGCCAGAGTCGGAGTCAGCACGTGCTTGCCAAAGCTCGCGTTGGCATCCTTGGGATAGAAAGGATTGATCAGCAGGGCGTAGCGCCGCTCCATGAATCCACGGGGCTCGGAGTGATCGAGAAGGGGTGCCTGCACCATTTCCGGCGGGATCCACCGCTTGGGAATGGTGCCGACGAAGGGTTCAAGGTAGTCACGCATGCAATGTACTTTATAATACAAAGTACATTGCGTCAAGCTCGAGCATGCAGTTTGGTCCTGGCTGATTTGCCCGTTTACAGCCACTGGATTTGGCTGCGCTTCCCGTTGAGCCGATGGCTACGCTCAGTTGCCCGACGCGGATGCCTTGGCAGTGAAGCTGGAGGTCTTCTTCCGGACTTCCTGAATCTTCGCGGCGAGTTCCTCGGTAGAGAATGGTTTCGGCAGAAGGGCGACCTCGGTCCCGATGCGCGCGCGCTCAAGGGCCAGTCCGTCACTGTAGCCTGACATGAAGATGACTGCGAAGTCCTGCCGCGTTTCCTGAAGCTTTTCAATGAGTTCGGGCCCGCTCATGTGCGGCATGACTACATCGGTGACGACTACGTGGATCGGGCTGATGTGCCCCTTCGCGATCACGATGGCTTGCACTCCGCTGCCGGCTTCGAGCACTGTATACCCAAGGTTTTTCAACGCTGTCACTGCAAGAGCGCGCAAAGCCGGCTCATCTTCAACCAGCAGGATTGTGCCATTGCCCTTAACAGATGCTGCGGTTCTTTGAGCGCTTGACGTAGAAGCTGCACCGGCTATCGACGGCAGATACACCTTGAATGTCGTTCCGGCGCCGACTTCGCTTTCCACCGCGACGTAGCCTTTGCTGTGCTGCACGATGCTATCCACCGTCGCCAGTCCAAGGCCAGTGCCCTTTCCCAGTTCCTTCGTGGTGAAGAACGGCTCAAAGATATGAGCCAGAGTCTCTTTGTCCATACCGCAGCCGTGATCGGTGACAGTAATCAAGGCGTAGTCGCTGGGTGGGACTTCCCGATTCGCAGCTGCGAAGGGCTCGTCCAGACGGTACAGCCTTGTTTCGATGACGAGCTTGCCACCCTGCGGCATCGCGTCGCGCGCATTCACCGCCAGGTTCATGATCACCTGCTCGAGCTGTCCCGGATCCATGAGGACGCGCAACATCTCGTCGGAAAGATTCGTGATCAGTTCGATATCTTCGCCAATCAGCACGCGCAGCATCTTTACCATGTTGCGAACGCTCTGATTGGGATCAAGCAGCTGCGGCTCCAGAATCTGCTTGCGGCTGAACGCCAGCAACTGGCGGATCAAGCCGCTGGCGCGATCGCCGGCCTTCTTGATTTCCTCCAAGTGTGGACGCGATTGCGCAGGGACAGCGTCCATCAGCATGTCACTGTAGCCCTTGATGATCATGACCAGGTTGTTGAAGTCATGGGCTACGCCGCCGGCCAGCCTCCCAACCGCTTCCAGGCGAGCGGCTCGCAGCATGCTCTCACGCGACTTTTTCAAGCTGTCGCGCATATCCTTGAATGCCCGTCCGAGGTGAGCAACTTCATCGCTTCCGCGAATCAGGATCTGGAAATCGAAGTCGCCCTTCTTTAACATCCGCGTTCCGGCCACCAGTTGTTCGATCGGCCGGGTGATCTGCCGCGAGATCAGAAATGTTACGAACGCTCCGCCGAGCACCGCCACTGCACCCAGCAGTGCGAGCATTCGATTCAACTCCCGCAGGAAACTCGTTGCCTGGTCAAAGGACTGGAGGCAATAGAGGCGAACCGGGTGATCGCCTGGCAACTCGACGAAGCTCGCCAGCCATCGCTCGCCGCGGGCTTGAAACACTCGTTCGGCAGTTGAGGTGGACGCGTCACGAGGCAATGCCGATTCGAACTCGTGCCAGACTTCGGGCGGCAGGGAACTGAGTAACACACGTCCATCACGTTCAAAGGTGAAGGCAGACTTTCCGAGGTCGCCGCTGCTGAGAATGGTTTCGCGGCGCATCTCCCTGCCCAGCGCCATGCGGCCAAGCACGCGCTCTTCTTCTCCGGCGCCCGCCACAATCGGCACGAGATTTACGTCGTACAAATGTCCGTTGATGTACCACCAGTCCTCATCGCCATTGGTGGCTTTCAATAGCGGTGTGACGCTGGCGGAGGTCACGTCTTCCGACTTGGCATGCACAGCCAGCGCAGCCCCACTCGGATTTTCGAGGATCAGAAGATCGGCATGGCTGGCGGGAAGGATCCACTGCGAACCGTCCTGCACAGTGAGCCGATCATTTGTGGACATCAGACACTCTCCACGTCGGCGTAAACGCGCGTCTGCGTCCGTAATGTAGAGGCGAGGTCGGCGCGTATTTCGGTGCGCATCCTCGCTTGCACCAAAGCCAGGACTGCCGCAGTCAGAAAGAAGACGACCGCGACCATCGAGACCAGAAGCTTTGTCCGTAAGTGAGTGAAGTGATGCAGCACGCCTGCATGACAGACTATAAGTAGGAATGTTGAGCGGACCAGACACTTTGGTAATCACCCACGCGGTGTTGGCACTACTAGTAACCTTGCCGTAACTCCTTCCGGGTAATGAAAATATCTCTATAACGTCAATGACAGTGTCTCTCAAGGTTGTCGGTGCCTTCGCATGCGCCATTGCCAGTTGTGCGCTGGCACAGGATGCGGCGTCTCCCAGCCCCGACGTCGCGAAGTTGAGCCAGCAGTTGCAGCAGACCCGCGCGGAACTTAACGACTCCAAACGTCAAATCGAAGAACTTCGTCAAAGCCTGGAAGAATTGCGCAGACAGGTGCAATCGGGTCACCCGTCTGAGCCTGCCCCCGCGGCCGTCGCAGAGCCAACCGTTTCCGCAGCCGACCAGGATGTCGGCTTCTTGGCGGCCAAGATCAACGAAATGCATCAGGATAAAGTGGAGAGCGCCAGCAGATATCCGGTCAAGCTTTCCGGCCTCATTCTGTTCAATTCCTACTGGAACAAGGGCATCCTCGATATTCAGGATCTTCCCAGTCTGGCTTTGCCGAACTTCCCCGGCGCTCCACTGCCCAGCATTGGCGCTACGCTGCGGCAAACTACCCTGGGCATCGATGCTACCGGTCCGAAATTATTCGGAGCGAGAACTTCCGCGGGCGCAGAGATCGACTTCGCAGGCGGCAATCCCACCACATCTTTCGGCGTGACCGCGGGACTGCTGCGGCTTCGAACCGCGAAGGTCAATCTGGATTGGAACAATACCTCACTCGCGTTCGGGCAAGACAATCTGTTCTTCTCTCCGCTTTCGCCGACCTCCTACGCCACGGTCCTGGAGCCCGCCATGTCGTGGTCCGGAAATCTTTGGGTCTGGACGCCCGCAATCGAGGTCACACATCGCTTCGATTTGAACGATGTGTCATCGCTGGTGCTGCAAGGCGGGGTCCTTGATCCCCTTACAGAAGAAGTGCCAGTCTTCCAGGGCCGAAATCCCACGGCCGGCGAAACGACCCGTGCACCGGCAATCGCGGGGCGGATCGCATTCGATCGTTCCAAGGCCGAGAAGTTCCCCTTCACCATCGGGTTCGCCGGATACCGCGCGAACCAGCAATACCAGACGTTCCCAACAGTCGAGAGTTGGACTTTGAACTCTGACTTCAAAGCTGGTCTCGGAAAGCTCTTCGAAGTCTCGGGCGAATGGTATGCAGGACAAGCTGTGGGCGGCCTCGGCGGAGGGATTTGGGCCAGCGTCGTCTACCCGGAGCCGGTTGGACCTCACACCGCGTTGCAGCCTCTGCGCTCTACTGGAGGATGGGTCCAGTTGAAATTCACTCCATCGGTACGCGTGGAAATCAATGGCGCATTTGGTCAGGACGAAAACTACGGCAAAGATCTCCGCGTATTTCCGTTCTCCTTCGATGCCAACGGTTTTCCCGCCATGCAGAAGAACCGCACTGATCTTGTGAACTTCATCTATAAACCGAACTCGATTCTCCTATTCGCGCTCGAATACCGCCACCTTTTCACGCAAGTACCGAATAACGCCGGCGCCAAGGGTGATCAGGTGAATCTTGCCGCGGGGGTTCGTTTCTGATGCGAATGTTGCGTGCGCTCGCGGCGATAGTCTTGAGTTGCGGCGCCCTCGTGGCACAGGACCTCACATTTCGCGGGAAGGCGTAGTCTGGCTTACTCCGGCCCATCCGGTGGACTCCGCGATCACGGGTCCTCCAGCACGCCTCGTCCAGAAAGACAAACGATTCTCACCCCATGTCATCGCTGTTCGTGTCGGGACCGAAATCGAATTTCCAAATCAGGATCCCTTCTTTCACGACGTCTTCTCGATTTATCGTGGAAAACCTTTTGACCTGGGCCTATATGAAAGTGGTACGGCGCGAAAAGTCAAATTCTCGCAGCCCGGCGTCTCTTACATCTTCTGCAACATTCATCCGGAAATGAGCGCTGCAGTCATCGCGTTAACCACGCCGTATTTCGCGATGACGAACGCCGATGGGCTCTTTCAAATCGGTCACGTTCCTCCAGGGCACTACAAAGTGGAATTTTGGCATGAGTCTGCCACGGAAGCTGAGCTCGCTTCTCTCGCTCGCGATCTGGAGTTTGGACCGGACACGCCAGTGCTCACCTTCACTCTGCACTCTTCCGATCCACCACCGCGACATCTGGACAAGTACGGGCAGGAATACGTCCAGGAAAAGTCGAAAAGCTACTAATACAAAAATCACAACCACAAAGGACACGAAGGTTCACGAAGGTTTCTCTTGCTAACGGTTTCCTTCGTGAACCTTAGGTCCTTTGTGATTTACGCTTTTCGGTCTCGATCCCTAACCCATCGTCAAAACGACCCGGAAGCGCGCCCGTCCACTGATCATCTGGTCGTAAGCCTCGGCAGCTCTTTCCAGAGGATAGCGCTCAATCATCGGCCGCACGCCGCTGAGCGCGCTGAACTCGAGCGCGTCCTGCGAGTCCTTCGCCGTACCCGAAGCCCAACCGCGAATGGAACTGCGGCCACCGATCAGTTGGAGCGGCGTGACCGTCAGGGATGCCATGTCAGCGCCGACGATCATCAATGTCCCGTTCGGCGCGAGGCCGTCTACCAGCGCCGACATCGACTTCGAATCCGGTGCGGTGGCGAGAACGATGCGCGCTCCTCCCATCTTCTGTAACGCCGCTGCCGGTGCTCCGCCGCTCGTATCAATGAAGGTGTGAGCGCCCAGCTTCTTCGCCAAAGCCTGCTTGTCGCCGCCGCGTCCGATGGCGACGGTGCGAAACCCCATCTGGCGGGCATACTGGATCCCGAGATGCCCCAATCCCCCGATGCCCTGGACTGCTACGAGGTCGCCCGCACGCGCACCCGAATTCCGCAAGGCGTTGAAGACGGTGATGCCGGCGCAAAGCAGCGGAGCAGCCTCGTCTGCCGGCAGATCGGCGGGCATCAACGCAACAGCTTCAGCTGGTGCGATCATGTATTCCGCGTAGCCTCCGTCAAAGTGAATCGCGGTGATCTTTTCAACTTTGCAATTCATGAAGTCGCCGCTGCGGCACCGCTCGCATATGAAGCAATGCCCTCCATGCCAGCCGACACCAACGCGCTGCCCCGGCTTCCACAGAGTTACGTCAGGTCCAACTGCATCGATGCGTCCGGCGATCTCGTGCCCGGGCACACGCGGGTACTGAATACCCGGCAACAGTCCCTCTTTCACCAGCGTATCGCTGTGACAGATGCCGCACGCTTCTACCTTGATACGAACCTGGCCACGGTCTGGCTGAGGGACAGGGCGCTCGACGACTTCGAAATTTCCACCTGGCTTGCTGACTTGAACGGCTTTCATAAGGACCTCTCTCGAAAGTAGAAGCGAAGAAGGGATCTAACGTAGCAAAACTTATAGATCGGAATTGGGGTCGCGAGGATGCAACAACTTCTTGCGAAAACTAACCAGCTTTGTTGATTGCCTCGCCGATCCTTGCCAAAGTGACTTCCTTCCCCAGCACTTCCAGCGTCTCGAACAACGGTGGAGCGTTCTTGCGCCCACAGACCGCGACGCGAATGGGCTGGAACATCTGCCCCGCCTTCACTCCGAGCTCCTGAGCTGCGGCGCGCAGCGCGTGGTCCAGAGGATCGTGCTTGAACTCGACATCCGCCAGCACAGCTTGCGCTTTTTGCAAAACTTTGAGAGCCATCGCCGCGTCTCCCTTTTGCGGGATGAGTTCGGCGGGATCGTAGGGCGGAAGCTTGTCGACAAAGAAAAAATCCGCGGCGGTGAGCACATCGCTCAACAGCTTAATGCGCTCACGAATCAGGGGCGTAATCTGCGCCATCTTCTCGGGCGTAACGTTGAATCCCGCGCCGCGCACGATCGGCAGCAATTGCCGGCTCAGATCTTCGATCGCTAATCCCCGTATGAACTCCGCGTTCAACCACACGGCTTTCGGATCGAAAGTCTCCTCGGGCGTGGTGGCCGGTTCTTTGAAGTTCACGACGGCGTTCGCGCGATTGATTCCTTCCAGCGAAAAGCTCTCCGTCAACTCCTGGCGGCTCATTTTTGTGCGGTCATCTTTCGGCGACCAGCCCAGCAGACACAAGAAATTGATGAAGGCTTCCGGCAGGAATCCTGCGTCGCGATAAGTCGTAACGCTGACCACCGGCCCATGGCGGCGCTTGGAAAGCTTCGATCCATCGGGAGCGACCAGCAGGGGAAGATGAGCGAACTGGGGCGGAGTGTATCCCGCGGCCTCAAAGATCAGTACGTGCTTAAACGTGTTCGAAAGATGATCCTGGCCCCGAATGATGTGGCTGATGCGCAGATCGGCGTCATCGGCGCATGAAGCCAGGTGATACGTCGGCATGCCGTCGGAGCGCAGCAGCGCGAAATCCTCAATGTCTGCCCCGGCTTTCATTTGCTCACCATAAACCGCGTCTGTGAAACGCACGATCTGCCCAGCCTCGCGCGGCACACGGAAACGCAAGGCGAATGGCTCTCCCGCGACCGCGCGGCGGTCGCTCTCCTCGTGCGACATCTCGCGCATCCCGGGGTTGAAGAGCCACGTTCCCTGGGCTCCTGACTTCTCGCTGTCACCTGTATGCGCGGGGGTGAAATCACGGTAAGCGAGCCCCCTCTGGAAGATCGCCTCGGCCATCCGCCGGTGCAGCGCTCCGCGTTCCGACTGCTTGTACTCTTCGTCCCAGCCGAGGCCGAGCCACTTCAGGCCCTCAAAAATCGAGTTCACCGAGGCATCTGTGTTCCTCTCGACGTCGGTGTCATCAAGTCGCAGGATCATGGTTCCGCCATTCCGGCGGGCATACAACCAGTTGAATATGAAAGTTCGTGCGCTGCCCACATGGAGAAAGCCGGTGGGTGAGGGCGCGAAGCGCACTCGAAGATTTCCTCGTGAGGAAGAGCTCTGGGAGTCAGACATGATCGAACTTTCGATGGTACGGGGCGGAAAAAGACGTCGTCAAGCTGGCTTCGCCGCCAAATGGTTTGCCTGCAACCCTTTGACGCCTAAAGAAATCGAAGGCGGACAGTGTACTTAAATCCTATTGAGTTCGGATGCACGGTTGTGAAACCATAGCCCCACAGGTTTTCCCCCGAAAGCGAGCCGGCGACTCTGGCCAGCTGTTAACGCCGACCCTATGAATAGTGTTGTCATCACTACCGCCGTCGTCCCCGGGTTCGTTTCCGTCCTGCTGTTCCTCGTCTTCACATATCTGCACGAGCAGAGCCGTCAACCGTATTTCCGGGCGTGGCAACTCGCGTGGGCTGCCTACTCGCTGCATTACGTGCTCGACACATTTCCGTCCTCCTCGGTAGCGTTCTTTATCAGCCAGCTTTTCCTGGTCGCCATGGCGCTGTGCATTTTCGTTTCGACCCGGTTGATGCGTGGCCCTTCTCAATTCCGCTGGTACGACGCCGCCGTCGGCGCCGGCGGGGTGATACTGGCGCTCCTCACGCTGCACGGCCACATCATCTACGGCGTGTTTCGTCCGGATGTTCAACCCGCGATCCAGTTGGGTATCGGGCTCGCCGCGATCCTGTTGTACTCCTCAGCCATCTTCTATGTGAACGGCCACAAGCGCGGATCATTAGCCTTCCAGGTGCTGGCCTTTGCGTTGGCTCTCTGGGGCGTGCTGATGGGAGTCGGACATATCCAGAATCCGCTGATGGAAGCGTTCGGCAATGCCAGCCGGCTTTTCGGCCCGGTTCCGCAGATGCTGCTGGGCATTGCCATGGTCATGGTGTTGTTCGAAAACCAGCGCAATGCGGTGCAGGAGAATACGCTCGCGCTGTCGACCATAGGAGCGGACCCGCGCCGTCTCTTGTTTGCCGAAGATCTAGTGCCGAACATGCAAGCCGCGCTGGAACGGCTGCGAACGGCCTTGCCCATCGACCGCGCCGCCATCGTAATCAGTGAACGATGGCGTGGCCTGCTGCCTTCGGTACAACAGAATTTTCCGTCCGGTTTTGTGGAAACGCTTGAGACCACAGGCGCCGGCGATTACATCTCGGAACTGGCCTTCCGCCACAGCGGCATCTACACCGTGCATGACGTGGCGGAAATGACCGAGTCGCTTCCCGTGGGATCCCGCGAGGCATTTACCGCATTCAAGCGAACCCTCGCCGAGGCTGGAGTCAAGCATTTGACGGCCGTTAACCTGCAGACTCGCGAGCACAATTTTGGCGTCATCCTTTTTCCCCACGCCGAACGTCGTGCTTTTGGTTCATCGGGTCCTCGCCTCATGGTCGGATTGGCGCTGCAGCTTGGCCTCACGCTCGAGAACTACGTCCTCAGTCATGATGCCTACCGGCGCACGAAGGAATACGAACTTCTCACCGAGATCGGAAAGGCCATCAGCTCGCGTCTCGATCAGGACGAAATTCTTCGCACCATCCAGATCGAGCTGGGACAAATCTTCGACACCAGCCACTTCTACATCGCCTTCCAGGAGTCGGAGGAGATCCGCTTTGAATTGGAAGTTCGCGACAATCGCCAGCTTCCCAAGCGCACTCGGGAATTGCGCAACGCCTTTACGGAATATGTGATCCGGAGCGGAGAACCGTTGCTGATTCGCTCCGATCTGGAAGTCACGCGCCAGCGTTTGGGAATCGGTCACGTACCGAAGCGGCCGGCAAAATGCCTGATTGCCGCCCCCATTTTTCTCGGGAACAGAGCGTCGGGAATCATGGTCGCCATGAATCCCGACCGCGAATTCGTTTTCGAGCAGCGCGATCTCGACGTGCTGGTGACCGCCGCCGGGCAAGTCTCCGTCGCAGTGGAGAATGCGCGCCTGTTTGCCGACGAGCAGCGCCGCTCGCGCCAACTGGCATTCCTCAACAATATCTCGCGGACCGCCATTTCCAGCGACGATCCGGTGCACATGCTGACCGAGATCGCCAGTGAGATTCAGAAGAATTTCAGCTTCGATCACATCGGAATCGGCCTGTTGGACAAGGGTACAAAGGAAGTCGAAATCAAAGCCGAAGCGGGCGCGACGGCTCACGCCATGGGCAAGTGCATTCCGCTGGGCACCGGCATTCTGGGCCGGGTCGCGCGCACGGGTGAGCGGGCACTCGTCCAAAATGCCCTCCCAGGAAATCTTTCGAGCATCCTTCCCGATGCGCGCGCCGTACTTTGCATCCCGATCACCTACGGTGAATCGCTGATTGGCGTGCTCAATGTCGAAAGCCGCAACGAGAACGCGTTCTCGCCGCAGGATGTATTGATCCTGAACACGTTGGCGGATCTGCTCGCCACCGCCCTGCACAATGCCTTTCACTTTCAGAAGCTACAGCAGCAGTCCATTACGGACGGCCTCACGGGAATCAAGACGCGCCGCTTCGTGTGGGAGGCGCTCTCCGCGGAATGGAAGCGCGCCTCGCGCTCAGGACGGCCATTCTCGGTGGTCCTCATCGACCTCGACAAGTTCAAAGAGGTGAATGACACCCTGGGTCACTTCGAAGGCGACCTGGTGCTGGCACGCGTGGGACGCTTGCTCGAACAAAAATCGCGCCAGTCCAACGTAGTCGCTCGCTATGGCGGCGACGAGTTCATGGTGCTCATGCCCGAAACCGGGCCCGAACAGGCGCAGGTACTGGCCGAGCGCCTACGCCAGTGGCTGGCCACCGATCCCATGCTGGCCGAACATCACATCACGGGCAGCTTCGGCGTGGCCAGTTTCCCCATGCACGGCTTTTCCGTCGAAGACATCATCCGCGTCGCCGACGCCGGCATGTATGTTTCCAAGCGCTCTGGCGGCAATCTGGTCTCGACCGCGCAGGAGTTCGTCGAAGGCGAGGAATTCGCCCGCCAGCGCCAGCAGATTTCGGCTTACATCGAAGGCTTCCTGCAGCGCGAACGCACCGGGCCGGAGCAACTTGAGGAACTGACCTCCACGCTCTACAAACTGTGCGGCGGGGACCACGACTGCAAGGTCCAGTTGCTCAGGGAAGCCATCGAGTCACTGAGCCGTGCCGCTGAGTCCCGCGAAGTAGCTACCGCGGGGCATGGTGATATGGTAGCTCGCTACAGCGAAGTCATCGCCCGCGCCTTGGGATTGTCCTCCGAGGAAACTGCCGATCTTGTCTTCGCCGCACGTGTTCACGACGTAGGGAAGATTTTTGTGTCGGAGCAAGTCCTCAACAAACCCGGACCGCTCAATGACGAAGAATTCTTTCAGGTCAAGATGCATCCTCACATCGGAGCCGAGATTGTAGGAAAGATCCCACACTCCGACATGATGCGCGAAGCGATCGAGCATCATCATCAGCGCTTCGACGGCTCGGGATATCCGGACGGACTTCGCGGCGAACAAATCCCGCTCTGGGCCCGCATCATTGGCCTTGCCGACGCTTACGCCAACATGGTCACCGAACAGTCATTTTCCTCCGCTCGGACGCCCGATCAGGCCCTCGATGAACTCTCCAAGATGAGCGGCACCCGCTTCGATGGCATGCTCGTGCGCTTGCTGATTCGCGGCCTGAAGGCGGAACGTACTTCCTCAAGCCCGGGCGTTTGATGTCAGCATCAGATGCGTGCCGGCCCGGCAAAACGCCCCACATTCTTGTCATTCCGAAACGGCGTAGCCGTTGAGGAATCTGCTGGTCGCCTGCAGCATTACGGCGCCGGCCATGAACAGATTCCTCCCTCCGGTCGGAATGACAAATGCACGGATGGCGGCAGACCACTGGTTCCCATCGTGCCGGATGCGATAGCCTAGTCGGTCATGTCAATCCCTCTATCCCTCTCCGGCAAAGTTGCTCTGATCTCCGGTGGCTCCCGTGGCATCGGCGCCGCCACGGTGCGCATTTTCGCGGCGGCCGATGCGAAGGTTGCCTTCGGCTATCGCAGCGCCCGCTCTCAGGCGGACGTTTTGGCGAAAGAGTGCGGTCCTAACGTCTTTCCGATCGCCTCCGACTTGAACAATCCCGAGGCCGCTCGTTCCCTTGTGGCGAAAGCCGTTGAACGTTTCGGACGCCTCGACATCCTCATCGCCAATCACGGCGTGTGGCCGGTTGAGGACGTCCCTATCGAGCGCATGTCGGACGAACAGTGGCGTTCCACTATGTCAATAAACCTCGACGGCGTCTTCGGCCTGGTGAAGCACGCGGTCGCACAGATGAAGGCCCAGCCGCGCACAAGTGGCGCAGCCGGACACATCGTCTTGATCAGCTCGACAAGCGGCCAGCGCGGAGAGGCCTATCACTGTGACTACTCCGCCACCAAGGGCGCGCTCATCAGCATGACAAAGGGCCTATCCACGGAGCTGGCATCGGCAGGAATTTACGTAAACAGCGTTGCGCCCGGCTGGGTCGACACCGAAATGAGCGCCGAAGCCCTGGAAGATCCGAAAAGCGGCGAGGAAATCCTGCGCACGATCCCCCTGCGACGCGTGGGCAGGCCCGAAGAGATTGCCGCCCCGGTGCTCTTTTTATGTACTCAACACGCCAGTTTCATCACGGGAGAAGTTTTCAACGTAAACGGAGGGGCGGTCCTCGCCGGCTAGCTTTGCACAGCCAAGACATGTGAGGGTGCTCACCCTTGTCGCGTTTTCTGCGACAGAGCCTGCCCTGAGCGAAGTCGAAGGGGTGGGGTTTTTGACTTCCTGTAAGCTGCCGGTCACTCGTCAGAACCACCCCTGTAGGGTCTCGCGAAAATCTCGCCCGCTCTTGTCGCCCCCATTCGCGAGATCCGCTCCAGCACAGAAAATTAGCGGCCCCGGGCTTGCTTTCCCCAGTGTTCCTGCATCCAACCGATGAGGGGAGCACCGATTGTCCGCAGCCGAAAACCCCCAGAAAACGCTACAATTCTGATTGCGTGATCCATCCCTAAACGGAATGAAACTGTTCTTCACGATTCTGGTGTTGGTGTGCTCGGCCTGCTCGCAGAGCGGAGCGCAGACGCAGAATGCTGCCACTCCTACTCCCATGCCGAAGGACTCCGCGAAGGCCTCCCCTGCGATCACCCTTGATAAAGAAGCTGTGCAGAATTCCGACAAAGCCAAAGCCATCATCGAGCAGGGTATCCAGGCACTGGGTGGGCAAACTTATCTCACCATCCGCGACCGCGAGCAGCAAGGGCGCGGTTACGGCTTTCATCATGGCAATCCCACCGGAGGCGGCGGACCGTTTTGGAGCTTCAGCCAGTTTCCTGACAAGGAGCGAGTCGAATTCACGAAAGAGCGCGACATCGCTCAGGTGTTCGTCGGCGACAAAGGATACGAGATCACCTTCAAAGGTCCCCATCCGGTCGAGCAGAAGGATCTCGACGATTATCTTCGCCGCCGCCACTACTCACTGGACCGCGTTCTTCGCACCTGGATAAACGATCCCGGCGTGGTCATCCTCTTCGAAGGCAATGCCATCGCAGCGCAACATCCGGCGTATCAGGTAACTCTCGTCAACGCGCAGAATGAAAGCGTGACTCTTTATTTCGATACCGACTCGCACCTTCCAATCAAAAAGTCTTTCGAATGGCGCGATCCGGTCGACAAGCAGAAGAATTTGGAGGAGGAAGTCTACGAAAATTACCGGCCCGTGTCCGGCATCATGGCGCCCTATAACATTACCCGTTATTTCAACGGCGACATGTCCAACCAGCGCTTTCTGAATACTGTGACCATCAATCAAGACCTGGACCCCGCCATGTTCGACCCCAACTCCGGCTACAACCCCAATAAATTAGCCAAGCCCGGCAAACACTAGCCAACGCACAACCGCCAAACTGACTGGAATTCGTGGGCTATGGAACGTCGAGATGCTGAGCGACGAGGGAATCCTGTTTCTCTTCTAGGTTCCCCCGTCCATCTTTCCTGCACGTGCGAAGTTATTCTCTAGGCTATTCATTTTGAATGAGTTACATGGATGGATCGCTAACAGGCCAGCCGCTCTCAGGGTGCATTCTCAGGCCACGAAGTGTGTCTGTTTTACCACAGACGGTTTTCCGGTGCCGAGCTGTAATCTGTTACCTTAATCGGCTATCTTAATACCCCTTGATGTACGAGCAGACAATTCGCGCGGCTGCAGCTTGCAGCGGCATAGGTTTGCACAGCGGCGCACCGGTTTCCATGCGCATTCTGCCTGCTTCGTCAGGGACGGGCATCGTGTTCCGCCGGGCCGACCTTGACGGCTTCGAGATCGAGGCCGACAGCCGCAATGTCGCCCGCGTCAGTTACGCTACGAGTCTCATGAAGAAGGGCGTGCTGATCTCGACGACCGAGCACGTGCTCTCCGCATTTATCGGCCTCGGCA
>QIAL01000673.1 GCA_003225535.1 Acidobacteriota bacterium
CGAAAATGGGGGTTGAACGGTCGCTGGGAGGATTGAATGGTTTCCGTTAATGCCGGACGAGGAAGAAATAGCTAAAGTCAAAGACCCCACCCTCCAAAACCGAGGGCGGGGCACCCGAGACTCAACTGCGATTTACGTCCGGGCCACCCGCCCCCGATAACACTGGTGCGACCACCTCGCGCCTCCCGGTCTGATAGCCTGAAACGTAGTCACAGGAAGCTGCTGACTAAGCGCACTATCCAGAATCCAAGGAACCCCGCACAGACGGCCCAAATCAAGATGGCGAGAGAGAAGACTTTGCCATAGCTGGCTTGCACCACTTCAGGCTTCTCTCTAGTGATGGCCGCCATGCCTAGTCCTGCCCGCTGAATGCTGAAGAAGTTCACTGCGGCCAATATGAGAGCTAACGCGATAGCAATGAAACCGTGGCCCGTGACGTGTTGCTCCTGCACTGCAGATATAGCGCCGACGAGCAGGGCAGTCGAACTGATGATGGCGAGCAAAATAAGCCATGAGTTGGGCCAGTTCCCATCCAATTTCCAAAAGATCCCTTGCTGGAATCGTATGCTTGTGCACTCCAGCTTTGAGGACTCCAGCCCGGCGTAGCGTTCGGGTCTATCGCTCTCGCAACTCTGGGGCCACCTGCTATCCCGGTAGCCAAGCCTCCGAGTAGAGAGCCTGCATCGTAAGCGACTCCAGCCCAGTTGTGGTTACTAATGTCGTGGCTCGCAGTCCATCCAAGAGATGCAGCTCCAGCGACAGCTAGCGCGCCTAAGCCAACTGTCACTGCGGTCGCACCAACGACAGGCGCAGCCACTGTAGCTACAGCACCTACAACTAGCGTAGTCGCCGCTCCGGCAACTACCCCCTTGACGAAGCAGCCTGTCTTAGTCTGGCTGAAGAATCCACCGCTGGTATTGCCGCTGGTATTGGCGTTGCTGCAGTTTTGGGAGGCATCCATATAACAAGGCGGCGGGGCGTCGGCTGTGACTGTAACAGAATCGTAGAAGGTAGGGTCGGGAAACCAATCACCACCCGTGCCGAAGCACTCGTTCGGATTACTCTGGGTGTCCATGGATTCGACGGCGCTTCCGGTGTCATCGTAGTAGACGCAATATAGACCCAACGAGTCCACGAAATTCAAAGGATTGTTAAGGACGTAGGAGTAGCGGTTCCAGGATTGGGGGTTGGAGGGGTTGACGGCGGCGAGGCCGGCGGGGTCGGGGTGCATCCAGCGGCCGAGGGAGGAGGAGTATTGGCGGAACTGAGTATGGTCGAGGCCGGATTCGGAGTCGCGCTCGTCTCCGGTGAATTTGAGGTTTGTGCATGAGCCTCCGGCGATTTGCTCGCCGAAGGGAAGGAAGTCGAATGAGTCACAGACTGCTTGGTTTACGCCGGTGAGCAGGCGAGTGGAGCCGAGGTGGTCCGAGTGAACGAAGTAGGTGGTGGAGTTGTAATACTCGGCCAAGAACTGGCCATTCAGATAGACGGCACCGGCGACCCAGCAGCCAGTACCCCCGCAGCCGGGGCCAAATTCGGCGAACACTTTACCGGAAAGGTCGTACAGGTAGTCGGCGGTGTTTGTTCCGAGGGCCTTCTGTCCGCGAAGACCAAGGGCATCGTAAATATAGCTGGCGGTAGCGCCACCGTCCACTTGCGTCAAGCGGTTCTCGGCGTCATACGTATAGGTGTGATTTCCGTCATTGGTCATGTTGCCTGCGGCATCGTACTGGTAGGGCGAGCTAGAGAGCTGATTCTGGGTATTCACGTTCTGGACAAAACTACAGGTTCCGGAGCTAGGGCTCTGGCTAGTGCGATTGCCCCAAGCGTCGTAACCCCAGGAGAGGGTATACGGATTCGATGGGGAAGAGCCAGGCTTGCAGCCCTCGGCGATTCCGCTGGTTTCTTGCATGGTGGCAATGCGATTGAGTGAGTCGTAAGAGAAGTTGCGGCTGAAGGCTTGCTGGCCAGTTGCCGTCCAACTCATGATGTTTCCATTGTCGGAAGAGCCAAGATTGAAACCATAATTAAAGTCCTGCAAGTTGCCAGAAGGAATGGCAGCGGCGCATGCGCCAAACGCTGTACCAGTGGAATTTACATTAATTCGACATGGCTGCAAAGCCGAATTGAACGCAGTGGTCTGGGTCAATCCATTGCCGAAGGTCATTTTGCGGATGGCTCCGTTGGGGTAGTATCCCACGCTGGAATCTATGGTTGCCAAGGTAGCCGGATGCTGAGCATCCACGTAGCTGCTGGTTACTTGCAGCGGGCGAGCCGCGTTGTCAAAGGAGTAAGAAATCGCCAGTGTTCCGGTGGTGTAGGAGTAGGTTTCCGAGGTGTGATTGCCGACGAAATCGTTTGCAAAGGTCTTGCTGTAAGGCGTGGCACCGCAATTGAGCGGAGTGCACTGCCATTGATTGGCAACACGGCCCATTGAGTCGTAGCTGTCCCATGTGGCGGTCTTGCTATCTCCTGTGGCGGCTTTGACGAGGCGGCCGAGGGGATAGTTGATTGTGTGCCCATCGACGGACGCAGAGTCGTAGACGTAAGTTGCCGTAGGTGTGGTGCCGTTGGAATAGGATTTTTGCGTGAGGCGGTGGAGGGCATCCCAAGAATAGGTCGTGGTGACGGTGGCGGAGCCGGTTTGGTTGGGTGCGGGAGCGACGCGAGAGGTCAAGTCGCCTGCGTGGCCGCTTGCATCGTAGCCATAGGAGACAGTTCCGGATTCGGGGTTTGTTTCCCTGGTGAGGCGAGAAAGGGCGTCATACGCGAAGGTGCGTTGGCGGCCCGAGTTCTGCGTCACGTTGGTAAGATTGCTGAGGGCGTCATACGAATACGCGGTGATGTAGCCGAGGCCACCGGGATCTTCCGTGACTTGAGTGAGGCGGCCAAGGCTATCGAACGTGCTCTGGCGTTTTTTGCCGGCGGGGTCGGTTGTCGTAACCGTGTTGTCGGTGTAGAGGGCGGAAGTGAACGAGCCGTCTTGCAAAGTGACCTTCGTGGGCCGATTGAGGGCGTCGTAAGCATAAGCGGTCGAGCCATAGGTATAGTCGTTCGTGGAGCGATAGGGATTCGAGACAGACGCAATGCGTCCGACAACGTCATATGTTGCGTCTGTGTAATCC